>JBAUVZ010000265.1:0-5874 GCA_049583505.1 Candidatus Sulfotelmatobacter sp. | reverse complement strand
TGTAGATTGCGCCGACCACCAACACGCCCAGCACCATGGCCAGGGGCACGTTCCGGCGCGGCTCTTTGACCTCGCCCGCTACCCAGGTGATGTATACCCATCCGTCGTAGGCCCAGAACACTGCGATTAGTGCGACCCCCATGGCGGAGATCAACTGGGCAGGATGAAGTCCCATTGTGAGGCCGACGCCGTGCGACTCGAAGTGAGACCAGTCGCCCTTACCGATGGCGAATCCGAGCACCACGAAGGCGGCCATGGCAGCGAACTTCGTCCAGGTGGAAAGATTCTGCAGCAGCGCACCCCAGCGAAGGCCCACGACATTCACGTAAGTCACGATGGCAATCAGCAACAGCGCGAACAAGTGCGCGCGGGTCAAGACGATTCCGGCGAGTGAAAGAACCACGTGGTCCGGCGAGAAGATCGGGAAGACTTGTCCGGCATAGGCGGCCGAAGCGACGGAGAGAGCGGCGATAGTGCCGCCATTGGCTACGGCGAACAGCATCCATCCATAGAGAAAGGCGACCAGGTCGCCGTAGGCCTCGCGAAGATAGACGTACTGGCCACCGGACTCTGGAAACATGGATCCCAGTTCGGCGAAGGCAACGCACCCGAACAGCGAAACCACACCGCCGGTGACCCACACCAGCAGGAACAGCATGGGCTGCGGCAGGGGCCCGGCGATGTCTTTGGCAGTGAGAAAAATCGAGGAGCCGATGATGCCGCTGACCAGCAGCAGCACCGAATCGAGCAGGCTGAGTCCGCGAACCAGCGTAGGTTGCGAGGCGGATGCGGCAGTTTCGGTTGCCGGGGCTGGGATGACGTCCATTATCCGATTCCGAGCTCGTCGGGAGATTCCAGCGGCGTGCCGCAGCGCCGGCAGATGACGGAGGAACAGTCGCCGCAGGTGAGTGGATCAGTTACCTCTTCGGCACACCTAGGGCAGTAAAGAGAACCGGGGCTCGGTTCAGGCGGAGGATTCTGAGGGCGTGTCGCCATGCGGAGGAAAACTGTAGCATAGAGGCTGGGCTGGCGTCTTTGAGTGTTCAAGAAGCCCGCCGGCCCTACGAGAGCGGACCATGCCTGACAGAGCACTGACTCCCGATGAGAAACTGCAGCAGGAATTCAACCGCTGGGCCGCTGCCGGCGAAGGCCCGAAGATGGAGAACCATCATCTCGACATTACTGCGAAGACGATTCGCCGGATGAACCTGCGCCCGGGCGAGCGCGTGCTTGACCTGGGTTGCGGCTCGGGATGGGCAACGCGGCTGCTGGCACGGCTGGTCGGCGAAGGGCCGGATGGATTCGGCCAAGTGGTCGGCCTCGACGTTTCCGACGAAATGATTCGCGAGGCCCGCGCCGCCTCGAAAGATTTCGACAACGTGCTCTATGTCTGGGGATCGGCGCAGCAGATTCCCTGGGAGGAGAACTTCTTCGACAAAGTCCTGTCGGTCGAATCGTTCTACTACTACGCCGATCAGGATCGCGCGCTGATGGAGCTTTTTCGCGTGATGGCGCCGCGGGGAGAGCTGTTTATCCTGATCAACCTTTATAAAGACAATCAGTACTCGCTGCAGTGGGTGGACAAGCTGAAAGTGCCAGTCCATGTGCGCTCGCAGGCGGAATATGTTGAGCTGCTGAAAAAACATGCCTTCGAGAACGTGGAAGCCTGCCGCATTCCCGACGACACGCCTACACCCGACGACTACCAGACGAAGTCATTCCACAGTCTGGACGATCTGCGCGCGTTCAAGCGGGGGGGCGCGTTGTTGCTGATGGCGACGAAGCCCGACCTGCGAACGCCAGCTCCGGGGTACACGATTTACTAAGCGTTCTCCTATCAATCCTTAGATTTCGTCATCGTCGTCACTGTCGCGATGGCTCAAATCCTTCACCGGGCTCAGGGCGCGGCCGTCGGAGGCATGGCGAATCTCGATGTGGCCGTTTACGCTCTCCAGCTTGATGCGCGGGCCGCCGTTTCCCAACTCACCGCGTAAGTCGTGGCCAACGAATCTGTGATGATTCACGCGCAGGCCGAAATCGTTGTCGATTGCGCCGGAAACAGTGCTGGCCTCGATTTCCGCTTTGGAATCCGAGGGAATGGTTAATTCCACCGGGCCGTTAACCGACCTCAGTTCGACGGAGGTCCCGGAAAGCTGATCGAACTTGGCGTCCAGGTGGCCGTTGATTGTAGAGAGTTCGGCGCGGCCGGCGAGATTGTGAGCCTCAAGTCTTCCGTTGATGCACGATGCATGCACCTCGCCGGTGACTCCGGTAACGTCGAGCGAGCCATTGATAAGCTGGATTTCATCCAGCCGGGCAGTGCGCGGCACGGTCAGCGTGTACTCGACGCTGGGAGGATTGTTGTGTGATCCCAAGTTGAAAGTGAGGTCGTGGTCGCGATACGTGGTACGAATTGAAAGATAGTCTTTGCCCGAATCAATTTCGATGCGCGCGTCGTCGAGTCGATCCTTCGCGTCGGCATACTTGATCGCGTCCAACTTGACTTCGTTATGGTCCCAGGTAGAGATGTGAACCGCGCCGTTGATGTTGTCAAGCTCCACCCGGCCGTCGGGAGTGAGAGCGTAAGTCTGATGGAATTCTTCGGTGAATGCGCCCCGGTGATCGGAAGCGTGGGCTCCGAGCGCGAGAACGAGCAAGGCACAGATGGTTCCCAGAACGGCACCCAACCAGGTGGGAAATTGGCGTTGGCGGTTCATAGGCTTCCTCCGTTTCAACGGGTTAGACGTGGCGATTTGCAATTGGTGAGGGTCACGCCAAAAAGACTCGCTGCCTCTACCTCGGTATACGAGAGTTACCTCGGTGATGTTCCCCTATTTGGCTTGCTTGAAAGACAATCCCATCAAAGGCTTGAGAGGGGTTGGTCGTGCTGTCTTTGTGGAAAAAAGAAAGTTTGCGGTATGGGGCGCTGCCTCGATGTATCGGGCTGTTTCTTTTCTTAAGCGTTACGACAGGTCCGGCAACCGCACAATCGTCGGATGTGGAGAAGCCAGTCCCCATCCTCACGGGCACAGCAGGCTATTTCAACTTCGTCACCGCGGGACAAAATCAGATCGATGAGCAGATCAATCCAGTTCTCCTGGTGCCGCTGGGCGACCGCTGGCTGGTGGAAGCCAGGATGGAGTGCGAAGGCGCATTTCAGCGCCCTCCCGGTGGCAGCCCTTACGGCGGCCAGGTCAGCAAGAACTTGGATTACGCGCAGGCGGACTACATTGCCAACCCCTACGTTACCGTCACCCTGGGACGGTTTCTAACGCCGTTTGGAATCTTCAACGAGCGCCTGTATCCCATCTGGATCCGCAGCCTGCAGCAGGACCCGTTAATCCTGCCCCTGTCTGCCGAATCGAGCGACGGCATGATGCTGCGCGGTGGATTCACGGTCAATCCCAAGGCCAACTTCACCTACGCGGCCTACGTTTCTGCGATCAGCACCGGGCATAACAACCTGCAATCGGACCGCAACGTCGGCGCTCGCATGAGTTTCTTCTTCCCCGGAACGCGGGTTGAAGTAGGAGCCTCCTTCCAGAAGTTGTTGCAGGACACGCGCACCAATGCTTTCGGATTTCACTTTACCTGGTGGTCGACGCGGCTTCCGCTCAATGTGCACTCCGAGTATGCCCGCTCGAATCAAGGAAGCGGATACTGGATCGACGGTGCCTACCGCTTGAGCCAGCTCCATTTCTGGCAAAAGGCGATGCGCCGCACCGAGCTCGCTGGAAGGGCGGAGGAATTCTTCAGCGGCTCGATCAGCCCAGATGAAGCGGCTGCACTTGGACTGGCCCCCGCGAACACCCGCGAAGGTGAATTTGGCTTGAACTATTACCTCCAGGACGGGCTTAAGGTCGTGGGCAGTTACGGACGGCAATTCAGTTCGGCGGGGAATCTCAATCTCTGGACCGTGGGAATCGCCTACCGATTCCTGATCCCGCTGGGGCGGTCGGGGGCACAATGAAAGCGGGCACAATGAACGGAGCCACAATGAACGGAGCTAGAATGAGAACGAGAATTTCAGTTCTGCTCTGCGCACTCGCTCTCGGTTCATTTGTCTTCGTCTATGCTTCATTGGCCCACGCCGAAGGGCCCTCGGGCAAGAAAGACGCCAGCAGCCCCACCGTCGCGCGCAGCTACGACGCCGACGCCATGCGCCTCCAGGGCGAGCAGCGTTATCGCGCCAACTGCGGCCGTTGTCATGCCGCCCCGCGGAAATTTCCTCCGCGCATGATGGCGACCGTTCTGCGTCACATGCGCGTGCGGGCGACAATCACCGACGAAGACATGCGGCTGGTGCTTTTCTACATGTCGCAGTAACCCTGAAGATAACAACCCTGAAGATAACCCGTGAGGAAATCAGCCAGGTTTTGCCGTACTCTTGTGGTAACCGCAGCGGCAAGCACTCTGCTGACCGGGCTGCTTCGCATGGGCGCGCAAGACCATGTCGCCGCGCAGACTCGTGTCATCGAGGTGCTGGCAGACAGCGACAGCCGGTACAAGATTGCCGGAGAACGCACTCCGGAGATCACCGTCAGGGCTGGAGAACAGGTTCTTCTGCGAGTGACGGCTCGCCGCGGCAAAACGTGGAACCGGGATGGATCGATCCACGGCTTCAGCCTGCTGCGGGCCAAGGATCGAACCAGGGTGGAGGGATGGGACCTGTTATTCAAGCCGGGCAAGCAGGAATTCCAACTCACCGCTCCGGCCGAACCCGGCGAGTACGTGGTGGTTTGCACCGTGATTTGCAGTGAAGACCACGAGGGCATGCATATGAAGTTCACCGTGCTGCCCACAGAATCAGAAGCTAAGGACTAGTTATGAATCGAGCAGCAATCTGTTGTGCAGCCGGGATTCTGGCAGCGGCGAGCGCTGCCTACGGCCAGAGCCTGCAAGTCTTCCATGGTGAAGTTTCCGACAGCCAGTGCGCGTTGAATGTTCACTCATTGACGCGGTCGCATCAGGAGATGCTCAAGTCCAAGTCCATGGGCGGGACGTCAAATACTTGCTCAATGTATTGCATTGAGCATCTGGGAGGCTACCTAGTCCTGTCTTCGGGCAAAGATGGCAAAGACGTCTTCCGGCTCGATCGCCCCGATCTGGTGCACGGTTTCGAGGGACAGAAAGTGAAACTCACGGGCACTCTGGATGCCAAGCTCAAACAAATCCATGTGTTGAAGATTGAATTGGAGAGGAACAAATAAGAGGACCAGCCGGCGTAGGTGCTCAATTTTGCGCCGTCGAGCGCTGATCGTTTTTCCCTTCTCATATTCTTTCCGCATCTTTGATGCCGGGACTATAATTCGCTGAAAAGGAGGGTTACATGCGCGTTCCACGCCTGCTGTTTCTCTTTTTATTGATTTCGCTATGCGTTGCGACGGCTGCGGCGCAATCCTCGTCGAGCAAGAGTGCAGGTTCTCAGCTGCGCACGGTCCAGCAAGAGAACGACTCCCTCGTCAGTCAGGAGCCCCATTCCGCCATTCAGCACATTCTCACGCTGCAGCAGGATGAGAAAACGTGTTACACACTCCGGACGTATCGCGTCGCTCGCGAGAGTCCTGACTCTGATTCAACGAGGCCTGCAGGCTATTCCACGTGCCAACGCGCTACCCGGTTTCAGTTGAAAACCGCCGTTGATTCGCAGGAGATAGAGTTTCGCTGAGTGTAGTCTGCGAGCAGTCTTCTCTGCGGACTCACTGTTACGAGGTCTTTGCGGCCACGTCGTCAGTTCGGCTCTTACTGCCGGCTTCGGTCAGCAGGTAGACCCCCAGGATCGTTATCTCCGGCTCAATCGGATGCCGGTAGCGCGGGCCGGGAAACACCACATAATAAATCGCGGGATACAACAGGATCAGCCAAAACAGCAGC
>JBAUVZ010000264.1:0-3129 GCA_049583505.1 Candidatus Sulfotelmatobacter sp. | reverse complement strand
GGCTAGCGTTTGCGTGCCATAGTTACCGACCGTCGGGTCAAGGATGACGCCTCCAGGCGAATTGAACCGGTTGAAATTGAGGGTGAGAAACAGGCCATCTCGGTTCGTGGCCTGATAGTCCAACCGGGGGGTGAGCACCCAATCGTTGCCCTTTCTTGCTTTGAGGCCCAGATTGGAGTTCAGCGCGTTAACGGTATTCGAAATTTGCTGGAGGTATATCTGGTAATACGGATCGCCCGGGACCTGGGCCTGAGTATCGAGGTTCGGTACCGGCAAAGCTCCGTTGGGAGGAGGCAGCGCTGGGGCCGTCGTTACAGAAGGCGGGAGAAAGTTAGCGAGCACGAAAGCGTCCAGGTTCGACGGGTTTGCTGCCAGCGGCGGGTTGATCACGGGAATCGGATTGTTCCGCAGTTGCTGCTCATAATCCACGAAGAACCATAAGTGATTGGGCCGGATCGGCCCGCCCAAACCGGCGCCGAATTGCTGCAAAGCATCTTCCGGCTTCGGGAAGCCGTTGGCCTTATCGATGGCGTCGTTGGCTCCGAACACGGAATTGCGGTTGTAATAGAACGCACTGCCGTGGAGCGCGTTGCTTCCCGATCTGGTCACGGCGTTGACGAAGCCCGCTCCACCTCCATAGATGGCCGAGTACGGGCTCACCGAGACCTGGAACTCCTCGATTGCGTCCTCGCCATACAGGTAGGGGATGCGGTAACGACCTATGATGTCGGCGAAGTAATTGCTGGTCGCGTTGGTTCCGTCCACGGTGAAGGCATTGCTGCCATTGCCGTTGGCGTAGCCCGAGTCCTCACCGCCCTGCTGTCCGGCAATGCTGACCAGGCCGGTGTCGCCATCGTAGCTGGTATTCGGCGTCAAGGTCGCAAAGTCGGTGTAGCGGCGTCCGTTAAGCGGCAATTCTTCAATCAACGACCGCTCGAGCACCGTAGTGGCGGAGGATTCCTCTGGCCGCAGCAGTGGCGTCGTCCCGATTACCTTGACTGTGTCCGCGCCGGCGCCTACCCGCAGCTTGATATCTTGCGAGGTGGTGTTTCCCACCTGCACTCGCACCAGAGCCTCGACCTCGCGAAACCCTTTGAGATTGGCTCTAATAGAGTAGGAGCCCGGCATGACGCTGGGAAATCGGTAAAGTCCGGCGTGATTGGTCTTTGCAGTTTGCTCTACGCCGGTTGCCAGGTTCCGCGCCACAACTGACACTCCGGGCACGACCGCTCCGCTCGGGTCGGTGACCCGTCCACCGAGCGCGCCGGTCAATACGACATTCTGGGCAGTCAACAGGACGCAGCTCGCCAATACCCCCAAAACGCTGCAGACTGCCAGACGATTGGCCACTGTCATTCTCCCGTTGAATCGAATGACGGATTGCCTCAACGTGGTTCCTCCAACGATTTCCACTGCCGAACTCCGAGCCTGCTTAACCTACGCGTTTCCGTACCGCGTTACTTACCGTCTTAGACGAGGGATATTGGAATCCCATGAGCCTTGATTCGGGCCAGCTTTGGGAAGCCAGCCCGACCAAAGCGCGAGTCTCAACTGGGACTGACCTTCATCCCGTGGGTTGAAGGAGTTGGTGTCTGTGAGGAACCCTCTCCCCGGTCACCGGGGAGAGGGTTGTTGTAGTCGGAACGCGCTTTAGTCGTCGTCAGCGGTGGTGGGTGCCGGTTTGTTGAAGTCGCTCGCGGGGCGAACAGTCTTCTCGCCGGGATAGGGCCGCGTAAACCCGGTGGACTCGTACCAGTTGAAATGGTTGACAGTGTCCGGGTCTTCGGAGTCTGGCTTGTGCATCTTCCCGGCGGAGATCTCCGCCTTCTTCTGGATCCAACCCGCCCTCAGGGCCTTGACCGCAGGGCTATCCGTTGGGTTGGCTGCGGCCGCTGTAACGCCCTGGTCCAGCGGAATCTGCTCGGGCAAGTGCGTCCACGGCTTGAAGTTGTCCGCGGACGGCGTGCCCGTGACGAAATCCGTCCTCATCGGCGATGCGACGAGGTCGAACTGGTTCATGGGCGGCAGGCCGAGGATTTGCTCGATCGTCCGAGTCATGTTGACTTGCGTGTAGTAGGTGTGGTCGGTGGGTCCGTTCTGCACCGCGTATGGGCTAATGATATAGCCCGGGCTGCGGTGACCGTCGACGTGGTCGACGCCGTTCTGCGCGTCGTCTTCCTCGATGAAAATCGCCGAGGTGGACCAAACGGGGCTGTGGCTGATGTAGTCGATAATGCGCCCAACGGCCAAGTCGTTATCGGCTTGTTCGGCCTGCGAGGTCGGCGGGCCGGTGGTGTGGTCGCACATGATCCACAGCTGTTCCATCGCAGGCACCGTACCGTTCTTGACGTCATTATTGAAGTCCTGCACCCACAGATCGACGCGGAACTGGTCGGGGATGCCCAGATCGAAATATGGGAAGTTCTGGACCATGTAGTAAGACACGGCCGGGATAGACGACTCTGCTCGGATCTCGTTCTGGTAGAACAGCGTCTTCTCGCCCGGGGTCCCAGGTGCTGCGCAACCAGGCCCTCCCTCGAAGCACTGTGAGTCGGCGTAGAACTGGCTCCAGCTCGGTTCGCCGGCCGGCCCGTACGACCCGTCCGACTGTAGGTACGTATCGTTCTCGATGTACTCGCCGTAGATCTTCACCGGCAGACCGGCGGCCTCGGCTTCCGAGAACAGGAAGCCTTTTTTCTGATAGGCGAGTGCATCGCCGGCGTTCCCGCCTGGATAGCTGCGGACCCAGTCAGGCGACTGGACGTCGTCGGCGTAAGGCGCCATGGCCTCCTGGATCCACTGGTGACCGTCAGCCGACTGGCGGCTTGGGTCGTAGAAATTGTCCAGGAGAGGGAAGCGCTGCACCCATAAGTGGGCGTTCGGAGTGACCGGCGTGCCCCCGGCTGCGGCGCCGTCGCCGAACACTGCCAACGAGGGGTCGCCATTGCCGGCGGCCACGTCGCCTAGAACCTGATCGTAGGTGCGGTTTTCACGGACAATCAGGAACACATGCTTGATCAGCGACGGATCGCCGATGTTTTTCGGCAGTGCGACCGGCTTGGTCTTCGGGTTGCCACCGCTGGCAGACGCGATATTTTCCGCCAGATCCCAGTGGTTGTTGGTGAAAAC
>JBAUVZ010000263.1:0-14079 GCA_049583505.1 Candidatus Sulfotelmatobacter sp. | reverse complement strand
GGACACCACAAAGTCCGACAAGGTCAACACCGTTCAGGTTCAGGTCGCGCCTCCTGAAAAGCCGAAATAGTCCGGAGCCTCCGCAGCAGAAATCATCTTGAGCCACCGCTAAGCCCGCAGCTTTCATTGACTTGCCCGTTTCACGGACGTAGGATTCTGCTCCAGTGATCGACCAGACCATCTCGCACTACCGCATCGTTGAGAAGCTGGGCGGCGGCGGTATGGGAGTGGTCTACAAAGCTGAGGACTTTAAACTCAGTCGCTTTGTTGCCCTCAAGTTCCTGCCCGACGACGTAGCCAAAGACCCACAGGCACTCAGCCGCTTCGAGCGCGAAGCCAAGGCGGCTTCCGCACTGAATCATCCGAACATCTGCACGATCTACGAAATTGACGATCAGCACGGCGAAGCGTTCATCGCTATGGAGTTTCTCGATGGGCTGACGCTGAAGAATCGCATAGCGGGGCGTCCGATGGAGACGGAGTTGATCCTGTCTCTCGCCATCGAGATCGCGGATGCGCTGGATGCCGCGCATGCAGAAGGCATCGTCCACCGCGACATCAAGCCCGCGAACATTTTCGTTACCAAGCGTGGTCACGCCAAGATTCTCGATTTTGGGCTGGCGAAGGTCAATGTTGCGAGCAGTTCTTCGAGCGATATTGCGTCTCTTAACACCGCGACGGGTTCGGTGGACGCAGAGCATCTGACGAGTCCGGGCACCATGCTGGGAACGGTGGCTTATATGTCGCCGGAGCAGGTGCGGGCGAGAGAGTTGGATGCACGGAGCGATCTGTTCTCGTTTGGGGCGGTGCTGTATGAGATGACGACGGGAGCGTTGCCCTTTGAGGGAGAAAGCTCGGCAGTCATTTGCGAAGCCATCATGAACCGTGCCCCGGTGACGGTGGTTCGGTTAAATCATGATGTACCACCCAAGCTGGGGGACATCATCAACCGGGCGCTGGAGAAAGATCGCAATCTGCGCTACCAGAGTGCAGCCGACATGCGTTCCGAGTTGCAGCGGCTGAAACGGGACACGGAATCGCGACCAGTGGCGGTTGCACAGGAAAGCGGCACTCAGGTTGCCCAACCGCCATCGCCAACATCCGGTTCTTCTCCTGCACTTGCTCCGTCTGCGTCAGCGAGCGCAGTGAAAGTGGCAGAAGTTCCTGTCGCGGGCAGAAGACTCTGGACGGTTCTGGTTCTCACTGCCGTGATGCTCCTCGTCGCCGCAATCGCGGGATGGTTCTACTTCCGTTCGCACCAGACTACACATCGCCTGACCGAGAAGGACACCATCGTCCTCGCCGATTTTGCCAATAGCACGGGCGATGCGGTGTTCGACGACACGCTGAAGGCGGCGCTCAGCGTCTCTTTGAACCAGTCGCCGTTTCTGAATGTGCTCTCCGACAACAAGGTCGCGGCGACTTCGAAATTGATGTCCCGTCCGGCGGGCACGAAACTCACGCCTGAAGTCACCCGCGAGCTTTGCCAGCGGGCGGGCAGTAAGGCTTACCTTGCACGGTCGATTGCCAGTCTGGGCAGCCAATACGTGCTGGGATTGAAGGCGGTGAATTGCCAGAGCGGAGACCCGCTGGCCGAGCAGCAGGTGACGGCGGCGGAGAAGGAGAAGGTGCTGGACGCGCTGGGCGAGGCGGCATCGAAGCTGCGCGGCGAACTGGGCGAATCGCTGGCTTCGGTGCAGAAGTTTGATGTTCCGCTCGAACAGGCCACCACGTCCTCGCTCGAAGCCCTACAGGCGTACAGCCTTGGCATAAAGGCCTATAACGAGAAAGGCCCTGCCGCATCTCTGCCGCACGATCAACGTGCCATTGAGCTTGATCCGAATTTTGCCACGGGCTACGGGGCAGTGGGCAACGACTACTTGGGTCTCAACGAGGTAGGGCGGGCCAGCGAGTACTTCGCCAAGGCATTCCAGTTGCGGGAGCATGCCAGCGAGCGGGAAAAACTGTTTATCACCGCCACCTAACTATCAGAATGTAACCGGAGAACTGGACAAAGCGGCACAGACGTATCAGGAGGAGATTGGCAGCTACCCTCGGGCAGTTGGAGGGTACGGCAACTTGGGCGTATTGTTCGGCTCGGAGGGGCAGTATGAGAGAGCTGTGGAGATCACGAGACAGGCCATGCGCCTTGAACCGGATCAACTGTATCTGTATGAGAATCTCGCCAACTACTCCGTTGGCTTGCAACGCTTCGATGAAGCACGGCAGATAATCCATGAGGTGCAGACGCGAAAATCGGATGATTCCCTACTCCACAGTGATCTGTACGCTCTGGCTTTTCTCGTGGCGGACTCCGCGGCGATGGCGGAACAACAACGGTGGTATGCAGGTCAGCCCGATTATGAGAACAGCGGACTTGCGCTCGCGTCCGACACCGAGGTTTACGCCGGTCATCTCGGTAAGGCGCGGGAACTGACCAAACGGGCATAATCTCTGCAACCGCCATGGCCGAAGAATCGCTTGCGGAAATCGTCGCCAGACCCGATGCAGAGCCTTCTATGGCTCCCGCCTACCGGGTTCTTTACGACGGGCAATGCGAGATTTGCCAGTCTTGTGTGTCATGGCTGAAGGCTCTCGATCACGACAACAAGACAATCTGCCTGCCCATCAGCCCAGAGGTCTTGTCAGCAGTCGATTCCCGACTCCAGATGGATGAATGCCTGCGACAGTTGCATGTCGTCACCCCCGCAGGCGAAATCCGTGTCGGCTGGGATGCCGTCGCTTGTTTGGCGCGTTTGTTTCCGTCTACGTGGCTCATCGGCGCACTGGGACGGCGGTTCCCGTTTCGCAGTGCAGGACGGTTGTTCTACGGCTTCGTCGCCAAAAATAGATATTCTCTCAGCAAGTGTCGGGGTGGAGCGTGCCGGGTTGCAAAGCCAGAAGCGGTGCGACGGCAAGCCCGACTAGGCGCGTTCTGGTCGTGCTACACGCTGGGCTTCTTCATTCGATTGCCGCTTGTTTTGTGGGCAGGGATCAAGGCTGCGGCACAAAGAATGAGTATCTTCGGCCGGACGTACCACCGGCAGGTTGATTTGCTGAACGGCAAGCTCACGATTCTATTTCTGAATGGGATGTTGCCTAACTCAGTCCCATTGCTGTTTGGCGAACTGTTCACAGCCGTGCTCTACGATGGAATCGCAATCGATCCCGGCTCGCCCAAGATGCGGCGGTCGCTTGCCCGTCACCTTCGGCAGGTGAAACTGAAAATCACAAAAGTAGTCGCAACCCATGCCCACGAAGAGCACGTCGGCAACTTGAACTGGCTGTCTGAAGTTACTGGTGCTCCCGTCTACGTTTCGGAGATGACCGCCCAGTTTCTCACGCCATTCAAGAGGCTTCCATGGGTGCGAGCCACGATAATTGGGCAGCCTCCAAACCTAAAGCAGCCGTTCCACCTGTTGGGCGAAACCGTGGATGGCGACTCGACGCGGTTGCAGGTGATCGCAACTCCGGGCCATTGCGACGACCACATCGTGCTTTATGATCCCGAGGAGCGAGTGTTGTTGGCAGGCGATGCCTTCATGGGCAGCTACTTCGCAACCCCCAATCCCGATGTGGACAGCCGGAAGTGGCTCGTGAGCCTCGAACGGCTGATGGAACTCGACATTGAGATTCTGGTCGAAGGACACGGGCACATTCATACACTGCGGGCGGGCATCCCGGATTTCCCCGGCGTGGTGATCCGCCAAGACCCCAAGGTTGCAATTTCGCAGAAGTTGGATTATTTGCGGTGGCTGCGAGAACAGATCGAAGCAGGGTTTCAAGAGCGGCTTCCGGTGCGTGTTATCGAGGCAAGCTGTTTCCCATGGGGAAGCCGTACTTCATGGGAGAGTTGCGCCACGGACGAATGTATTCGACTCCTGAGTCTCGGTCATTTTTCACGTACCGAACTGGTTCGTAGCTTCGTTCGCAGGAACTCAGACGAGCTTCCGACCGTCTACGAGGTACGTATGCGCGGAGGAGAGTGACCTCATTGTCACTGAGCGAAACCAAAGAGGTCGAATCGCCTGAGGTTGTGCAAAGCTCCTCTTGGATTGGTTGGCTTCCGATCTGCGTGCTTCCTTTGAGCGCTGTAGCTTGTTGCAATGCGCTGCCGCCATGGGTGTTCATGTGGATTCTGTCGTTCACCATCTTCATCAGCCTAAAGTGGTTGACATGGTGGAGGGCACGATTTCGAATTGCACATTCGTCATGGCGCTCGGCGGGCTATCTTCTGGTTTGGCCGGGAATGGATGCAGAGGCTTTCTTGGATGCGAATCAGCGCGTACCGACGCCACCGCCCACGACTTGGCTATGGGCGATCTTCGAAACGGCGCTTGGGGTGATTCTGCTCTGGGTGGTGGCACGGTGTGTTCCGCAGGGAGAACCCCTTCTACGCGGATGGGTGGGAATGCTGGGTCTGATCCTGCTGCTTCACTTTGGCACTTTCCAAATCGTGAGTCTCGTGTGGAGGAGTATTGGCGTAAACGCCGAACCCATCATGTCATTCCCACTTCGCTCCGTGTCCCTCGCGGAGTTTTGGGGAAAACGGTGGAACCTCGGTTTCCGTCAGCTTTCTCATGAGTTGATTTTCCGTCCGTTGTATCGAAGGATAGGTGCGAACGCCGCTGGCTTCTTGGTGTTCGTTGTGTCCGGGCTGGTACACGATTTGGTAATCTCGTTGCCCGCTCGCGGAGGCTACGGCCTCCCCACGCTCTACTTCCTGCTGCAAGGCGCGGGAGTCACGGTCGAACGTTCGCCGTTCGGACAACGGCTTGGACTGGGGCATGGAGTACGCGGCTGGTGTTTCATGGTGGTGTTCCTTGCAGCACCAGTCTTTTGGCTCTTTCACCCATGGTTTGTGCTGCGTGTGATACTTCCTTTTATGCAGGCGATCCACGCCCTATGACAAACTCACTCGCAGAGCGATTCTTCGACTTCGACCTATGGCTGGTTGGCGCTGCGCATTTTGTGATCCTGTTCGCTAGCTTTCAAGTGCCATACCGACTGGGGTGGAAACGAGACTTGCGGCAGTTGATGCCCTTCAACCGGAAACTGCTGTGGGTACAGAGTGGATTTACGGTGTTGACGATCATTGCTTTTGGCACACTGACCTTGGTGTTGCACGCGGAACTGCTCCGAGGCGACCGTGCTGCCTTGGGACTTGCCTGCTTCATCGGGATTTACTGGACTGCGCGAATTCTTGTGGATGCGTTTTACTTTTCGCACGAGGACTGGCCTAAAGGGACGGCATTTGTCATGGGACACGCACTCTTGACCCTTTTGTTTTTTGTGCTTGCCGCAAGCTACCTCGCGCTATTCGTCTGGCGCGTGTGGCTGCGGCCGAATAGTTGAGGGGAAAAAGGTGACAGTGTTCAGCCTGACAGCACCATCGGAAGATGAGATTCGACGTTTCATTTCGAAGCAGAGCGACTCAGGTTTCTCGTACCCGGAGGTCGGAGCGTCGGCCACCACCGTGCCAACGGGCTACAACGTAGATCACAATCGTGTTCAGCTTGGCAGCGGCGAAGGTACTTGGCAGCGGGCAGCAGAAGCGATTCGTAAATGGCGGATGTTCAGCATGCCATGGGTGAACCTCCATTGGGCGAGTGCCCCGATACACGTCGGAACCGACGTTGCGGTTTCAATACGTCACTTTGGGTTCTACTCGCTGAATGCTTGTCGCATCGTCTATGTCATTGATGAAGAAGGTCCGGTGAAACGATTTGGTTTCGCCTACGGCACCTTGCGGGAACATGCAGAGAGCGGAGAAGAGCGATTCACGGTTGAATGGAGTCGAGACGATGATAGGGTCTGGTACGACATTCTCGCGTTTTCTCGCCCCCGCCAGATGTTCGCTAGACTGGGGTATCCGCTTTCACGGTCACTCCAGAGGAAGTTCGCGAAGGGTTCGAAACTGGCGATGCTTCAATCTGTAAGGGACACATAGGTGATGGAAGGTGGTTGGCCATGGTAATCACCGCGTGGGTGATCTCGCTTTCGGCAATCCTGCTGTCTCCCATCCTTCTGATCAGGTTCCGAAAAAGGTGGGTAGCCGCCTTCAACTTGGCTGTTACGAACCGAATCACCAGCCGATTCGCCGCCCGATTACCCGGCTTCGGTATCCTTACACACGTAGGTCGTAAGTCAGGTAGGCTTTACCGGACGCCAGTGAATGTTTTTCGAGTGCCGGAGGGATTCCTCATTGCGCTCACCTACGGTCGGGAAAGCGAATGGGTCAAAAATGTAATAGCCGCCGGGGCGTGTCAGCTTGAGACCCGCGGCGTGCTATATCAACTTTCCGCACCGACCATCGTACATGACCCCGCTCGGCGACGATTCCCGCTTTTCGTGCGCACAGTCCTCGGGCTCATTGGTGCAAACGATTTCATGCAGCTTTCAACATCTCGTGCAGTACCCGTCGTTCCGTCCTAATCCAGATATCCTCTGGCGCTTTGTGCTCTGCAGCCTATTGTCATGCAGAATCCCGTCAAAGAACGCATCGCTAAGTTGCGAGAGGAAATAGCGCAAATTAGTGAGGCGAACCGTCTGTACATGGGGGGCGGCAAAAAGATGTCCGCCCAAGTTCGTGCCCGCTACGCCGCTTTCTCGAATTCCTTGCGAGCAGCCCCCACATCTTCGCCACCCTGTTCCTTGAACACCGTTCGTGCCCTCTCGGCCAGCTCCTCGCCATCCGCATTCGCAATCACCAGGGACCGACCACGCCTCAGCACCTCATGATAGAACTTCACCTCATCTCTCGGAACTCCAACGTCCATCGCATGTTCGGCAGCATCCCCGGCCTTCGCTCCCGCAGCCGCGCCGCCCAGTCCCAGAACCGCGGCAGCACCCACCCCAAGCGCAAAGATTGTGCCCACTCCCGGAACCAGCAAACTCGCCATCGCCGCCCCGCTCGCCAATCCCGCACTCGCCCCCACGGCTCCGCCCAGCAATGCGCCCATCGCTTTCCCTATTCCATCGCTTTCCGCATCCGTCGTCGGAACCCTATCTAGCTCCTTTTCAGACGACACCCGGACCGCACTGTCCTCCCGCGATCCGGTGCTCACGAAAACGATGGAGCGCTCCGTCATGCCAATGCTCAACAAACCCCTAACAGCCCGCTCCGCCGACACCATTGAGGGAAAAATTCCGACCACGCTCTGCATAAGTCCTCCGCCTTGAAATTGTCGCAAATGATCAACGCTTATGAGTACCAATCATCCCGTCAGAGTCGCCGCAGTACGGCGCTCGAACGGCGAAAGCTCGTCGCTAACGAATTGGCATCTGATTGTAAAACTGGAGGGTGGTGCTAACTGTTCAATAGTGCTCAGTTCGTAATCCGTCCGGATCGAATTTGGGTCGGAGTCGCTCTCAAGATGGCTCATAATCGTCCGGCTTCCGCTGGCTTATCTGCCAAAGTTGTTCGTGCGTTAGCTCAGCCAATTTCTCTTGCTCCCGGTTCGCTAGCGTTATGCTCGTCGCACACGGTCTTGATCCAACTGTCTTCCCGCAGTTCGCCCGGCTGACCGCAAACCTCGCAGGTATGGAAGGACTCTTGTATGGCGGTTTCGATGCGTTGGTGAATGGCGTCATTCGCATGGTTCACATGGATACGCAACCCGCCAAACTTCTCTTTCACTTGCAGCACTTCAAACTGGCTGCCGCTTGTCTGCTCGAATTCGGCGACCAAAGGTTCTAAATCCTCGCAGAGCCGCCAGAGAATGTCGAACCAGCCATCGTCATTCGTGAAGCCGCGAGGCATCGCTGTATGCCTGATGTCGCCCCCAGTGTCGAACCAAGTGGGCCATCGCTCGACGAGACGTTGCTCAAGTTCCTTGCGCATTTGGTTTTTCTTCAGCGCCGTGAAGGTTCGGCATCAAGCACAAAGCCCGAGGCGGCAACCGATGTTTTCAAGTCCTGTGCTCCCGCAGCCTGAAGTTCGATGGCTTCGATGACATCTGCTACCCCTATCTCCCGCCCGTGCTCAAATGCCGATTGCGCCCCCAGGATGTAGGTTTCGCGTAATTGGGCGAACGAGAATCCTTCAGTCTGCGCGATGACGCATTCAAATTGCTCTCCGGTGAGCACGGGGCTGAGTCGCCGGTAGTACTCGCGGCGCAGCTCTGGATCAGGATTCCGGAACTGAACCACACGGTCGAACCGGCCGGGGCGCTTCAGGATTGCGGGGTCGAGGCGTGTGGGGTCGTTGGCTGTGGCGACCACGATGACCCCTTCCTGCGTCCCCACACCGTCGAGGCAATTAAGCAATGTCTGGAAGCTCACCGTCCTTTCCTGCGTGCGCTTCCCTTCGGTTGGGAAGGCACGGTCAAGGTCTTCGAGGATCACCAGCGCCGGGGTATTCTCAGATGCTTTCTCAAATAGACGAAGAACATCTTTGCTCTTCTCCTCTGCGTCACTGAGGTCGAAGGCATAGGGTCGAATATGCGGATGAGCTGCCATCACCCGGAGGGTGGCGCTCTTTCCGTTCCCTGGAGGCCCCCAAAACAGATACCCGCGACGATAGGGCAGATTGTGCTGGCGAAACCAGTCTTCCCGCTCGAAGAAAAGCTCGAAGTCCCGCCTCACCATGCGCAGGGCATTTGAATCGAGCACGACTGCGTCCCAGTCATACCGTCCTTGGAGTCGAGCGTGGCCATGCGCCGTTTCGAGAAAACGTTCTGTCCGACTATGCACCTCTTGATCCAGCAGTAGAACCTTTGCGGCATCCTCCCGATGAGCAATGAACCAGTGCTGTGCCGACGAGGGTGAAAATACGGGGATATCGCCTGGAGGAAATAACTGCGGAACTTCCACGCTTATCACTTGCCGTGCCAGACCTCGCAGCCTGAGGGCGACGGGACAGTCTTGCCAATCGATTTCCCATACTGAGAAGGGAGGAGCGTTGGGTCGGCGCTCCCGTTGGAGGGACGCAGAGATGCGGGGACTTGCTCCGGGGGGAAGTGACCAGCCTTCAATCAATGCTAGCCAGGAACTATTTCTAGCCTTTGTCCCGGAGGCTACTGGCAGACCGCGCAAAAGCTCCTCCGCGACGGCATCACCGGGATTGCAATCCACTTCCAGGGTGAGGGTCTCTCCTAGCGGTACGCCTATCGTTTGCTCAATCCACTGCCTGTAGGGTTCGAGCGATGAACGGACCGACTCCACCGAGGAAGTGAGGCGAATCTGCACCGGCATGTTCACCTTTATTGCCATCTATGGTAGGCACTCCCTTAGCCTATACGTGCTTCGTGTCCCAGAATTTCTGGCGGTCGGCATCCCTGCACCAATATCAATGCGATTCGCTGCGTTCATCAATCTGCACACGCTCGCCCTGCTGATCGAATGTTTGCTGGCAACCTGCGTCAGCGACATTCCCGTGCGGCGGTCGATAACAATTTGGTCGCGGTCAACATCCAGCCGTGCGCGCCCGATCTGCCGCCCCTCAAGTCGGGCCCTCCTCATGCCTGATTTCACGCGCTCAACTATCAACGACCTTTCCAGTTCGGCGATTGCAGACACAATCACAATGATGGCTCGACCAAGTGGCCCTTCGGTGTCAATCGCCTCTCTCTGCGAGAGGAACTGAACGCCGAACCCGTTAAGTTCGTCCAGTACTTGCAAAAGGTGTTTTGTTGACCGCGCCAAGCGGTCGCACGCCCAAACGACAACCACATCGAATTTGTGTCGCCGCGCATCTTCCATCATCCTGTCTAGTTCCGGTCGCCGTGCTCTAGCACCGCTGAATCCGTGATCGGTGTACTCCCCGACGATTTGAAGTCCTCGGTAACTCGCAAACTGCCGAATCTCACGTAGTTGGTTCTCGGGGTGCTGGTCAACGGTTGAAACTCGACAGTACAATGCGGCTCTCTTCATTTGTTCTCCCTTATTTCTTGGTCTCATGGCTCCTCACGAACTCCTCCGCCTGCCCAGTGTAGGAGCCTTTTCCGAGCATGGTGGCAGATGACGAACTCAGCGTCGAAAATTCCAAATCGGTCTCGCACGATGCTCAGCAGATGGCCAATGTCACGGTCGTTAGAGAAAAAGAGCTGCTTATCCAGGGCGACACTGAGCCAAAGAGTGGGAAACCGCTGCACCAGATCGGGCGATCTTGCACGCCTGCGCAGTTCTTGAATGAGAGCGAGAGCGACCCTATTTCTCTGCCTCAGATGATCCAATAAGGACTCGCTCCGCCATTAGTTAGTATACAAACCACCCAATGGAATCGTTAGAAGAGTTTGCAAAGGGACTCTGTTCAAATATCTCTAGCGAAAAGAAAAGTGGTTTGTATACTTATAGTGTGATCAAGGAGAATTCATGTTGAAAAAGGAATACATCCGCGATGGTGAGCACCGAATCATCGGCTCGGTGACGAGTGGCTATGAGGGGGCGTTCGATACCATTACCCGAGACGAGCATGAGCGAATCTTGGGACGCACCAGCGAGCGATTTGGTACCACTCGTGATCAAAATGGTAGTTTGGTTTCCACCAACAGCGCCGATCCCGGACTGCTGATCAATAGAGAAAAGTAGTTAGAACTTGCCATCTTTCCTTTTCCGCCCTTTTCCACACTCTGTGTTTTCCGTCACCCTGAGGGGTGATGGGAGACACGAGTTTCCGTGTGTTCTTGCATTAGCGTTAGATACTGGCAGCAATTCCTTCTCCCCACATCTGGAACTCAGCGAGTCCCGTTGTGAGCAGGGCGATTTCCCCACGAAAGTCTTTTCGCAATTCATACCTAACGAGGCGTCAACGTGGCAAAGACGAAGGAAGAACTGGCCGAGTTGTTCGCCGCTCTGCTGGCGTTATTGAACGCTCCGGTTGCAGTAAATCCCACCTGCAGGATCAGCAAATCAAAATTCATTGCAGGACTGCAGTGCCCGAAGCGTGAATATCTGCAAGTGCACCACCCTGAACTTGCGGAAGACGTGGACGATGGTCGGTTGCAGCAGGGGGGTGGAAGTGGGGTCGCTGGCACGAGGGTTGTTCCCCGGAGGCGTGTGGGTCGCTGCCGACTATATGCATCTGTCCGATGCCATTCGTGACACCCGCGAACTCGTAGCCAACCCCGAAGTCCCCGCCATTTTCGAAGCTGCCTTCGAGCACAGTGGGGTGCTCGTCCGGGTGGATGTGCTGCAGCGTAACAGCGCAGGTTTTCACCTGACCGAGGTCAAATCCTCGACCAAAATCAAGCCGGAGTACACGGATGATGTGAGCATCCAGAAATACGTGATGCAGGGCTGCGGCCAGCAGGTGACGGATACGAAGGTCATGTACCTGAGCCGCGACTATGTGTACGACGGCACCGTGGGGACGGATGGGCGTAATCGCTATGACCTCTCCCAGTTGTTTGCAAGCGAAGAATTGCAGCCCTATGGCGACGGTCAGGTGAGCCGCACATTGGACGGGCAGTTCAGGATGTTGGCGCAGTCCCAGCCTCCAAATGTCGAGCCCAGTAGCCAGTGCAAGAGCCCCTACGATTGTGAGTTCCACACTCAGTGCCATCCGGTTTGGCCGGAGGACGATGTGCGCTCGTTGCCGATTACCGGGAGCAAGATCGAGGCGCTGAGAAGCGTCGGGATCACATCAATCGATCAGCTTCCCGACCTAATCGACCTCCGCGAACATTTCCGCCTTACGAAAACGGAATGCAGATTTGCCCTGGGAGCCAAAGAAAAAGTTGTTCGAATAACGCCCGATCTCACCGCAGAACTTGAGGCGCTGCGCTAGCAGCATTGCCTAGTTTGAGGTAAACGTCGATTTCTGTAGCGATGGCGAGGGTGACAATCGCTGCTCGTGAGAAATGCCTGAAGTGGTATTGGAGAATAGTTCTATTCTTCACCCGCTCTTCATCTTTCCCGCCAACGATGTCGGCCACTAAGAAAGGCCCGACCATTGCCAGTCCGCCGAAACTCAGATGCGCTTGTGCGGAGGTGTCACCATACAACCACTTTTCTAGGTAGCGAAGATATGGTCGGCTCGAGGTCTGCTCATCTTTCAATTCAAACGGATGTTTCCAAAACGGAACGAGCCTTGGGTCTTTCTGCTCCGCCGCCGTGATTCCGAAACGCTGAATGAAGTCGTCCAAAACCTTCTTTACATTCTTGAAGTGCTGTTTCCATTCCGGGACTTTTGAGAACTGCATCTTGAACATGCGGTACTCTTGGTCAAGTTCCCTCCATCCGGCACGCTGGTATTGAAGAGAACGAGCACTCAAATCGTCCAACATGTAGACGATACTGAAGAGCAAATCCAACAGTTGCCTGTTTATCGCGGGCACGACCATGACGTAATTCGGTCTTCTCCGGGGGTCTTCGGGCGTGTTTCCTGCGACATACCGGACAGCATCGTAGGAGTTGCGTGCGAAACGGACAAAGACGTTGAGCAACAGGATGCATCGCTCCGCGTCACTCTGGCCTCGTCGAAGCGCCTGATTACCTCGTCGCTGAAGGTCTCGGTCGATGTTAATGAGCAAGCCGTCCATTCGTTCTGCAACGAGCGGATACTGAAATTCTCTGAGCGGTTTCGGAATGTGTCTCTTCGCCATACGCAATCGTTCATTCTTTCGCTTCTAAGCAGTCGTCGGCGGCATCCCAAGGTTACTTAGCAGGCCAGCGACTATCAATCTTCTCCATGATCGCCTCTGCCCATTGAACTGACGCGGCTATCAACTTGTCAGAGCGTGGGCTTCCCTGCGGCCCTCCGAACAGATCATCAGCAGTCTGCATGTGCAGGCTGGCGAGAATCGCCGCCATGATTCCGATGACTCGTTTGCGACCCTCGTCCATCGAGGCATGGTAGCAGATTCGTGTTTTGTTCGCTATCGACCAAAATGAGAGAGTACAATTTTCCGCAGTCGAGGAAGGCGACCTTGACTGAGCGGAGGTATTTCGGATGGCTAATTCTGTATTCTCGTCGTATCGTTTGCTGCTTAAACATTTCGGGATTGAGATTGCTGCGTCATGGAGGACTGAAGTGTTGTCCTCTATAGGAATCACCGCCATTGTCTTTTTCCTCAGTTGGCTTATCGGTGACAAAGGAGCGTTCGTGGCTTTTGTAATCGCCATGATAGCCAACGGGCTGTGGCTGTCTATGTTTGGCATTGCACACTTAGGCCGCATTCCTCATCTCCTACTCACGGATCGTGACTTTGCCGAGAAGGTGAAGGGGCGTCCCTGGAAATTTGCGGTGATCGGCGTGGTCGCAGCAGCAGCGATGATGCTTGGTCTTCTGGCGGGTATGACATGGTTTTACTTTCGCTTGCAACCAAAGGTTGTTGTAGGTATAGGACCGGATGGGCGAGACATAAGAATCGCTAACCTGGAAATAGAAAACAAGGCTCTTCGGAGCAGGGTGCCTGACGAGCGAAGTCTAAAGGTTCGCTCACTGGAGGGCGCTCACGAATTTGAGGAGTTTTGGCATAAACAACCCAAAGAACCTGTATGCAATCAGGCTGGTCTAACGCCAGCGCAGCAGCAAGAGGCTATTAAGCCCTGCGTAGAATTCTTCAACAAAAGAACGACACTGTATCAGAAGGTGCTGGCTCCAAAAATAATGGGCATTGTTGCGGAGTTTGAGCAGAAAGGTGCAGACGTTATAAACATTAAGAACTGTGCCGCAATTGCGTACTGTGGCATTTCGGTAGTCGTGCAGTTGAAAGCTCTTTCTGCACAACTAGACGCGCACGATTGCCTTAAAGGTCTAAGCTGCTGCTCCAGTTAATTCTTTGTATGCGAGGTTCTCCGATGCCAGCAAGCGCATCATGGTATCGCGGAAAAGGGTACTGGATTCTTCCGCCCATTGAATCGCCCCATCATTTCACCGAAGCGTATATTTTCCGCATGGGACGCAACCTCTCCCACCTGCTCGGGACGGTCGGGATGCTGCTGGTTATGCTGCTCTGGCTTTCTCTCATCAATCCGCCAAAGGCCGACCATCTGGTTGACAGTCTCGCCGGGCCACAACAGGAATACAAGATCGTCCTTGGCGCAGCCCTATTGTCAATGGTGTTATCCTTCATTGCCGCGATTCGAGGCTCCAAGTGGTGGTACTTGGGGGTGGCTTTGTCGTCGGGAACATTG
>JBAUVZ010000262.1:0-10848 GCA_049583505.1 Candidatus Sulfotelmatobacter sp. | reverse complement strand
ACCATACTTAGGGTTGAGGCGCTTCAGTTCATCCGAAATAGGACGCGGATCGGGCACAACCTCTAGTAAAGAGCGCAAAATAGTCAGTGCCCCGTGCCTCTCCCCAGCACGCGACAGCTTGACCGCTAGGTCTCCGGCCTTGTTGGAAGCTATCAGAAGATGTGTCTTTATCAATTTGGAGATCTTCGTCGATAGTTTGTCAGCGATGTCGGGAGGCATCGCAAGCGCCGCTTCAATAAAATCTCTGACAACGAAAGGATTTTGGGTCTCAGGCATCCTTGCGAGAACTTCGCAGACCTCGGCGGGGGCAAGAGTTGCCATCCGTGAAAGATACTGACTGGCTGGCCACACTTGGACCTCGATCGTCCCCTCTGCCTCGTGCTTAATGCCTTCTGGTGGTTTTGAAAAAAAGCCCTTTCCACTCAGCGGTTCAATCCAGTGTGGATTCTGCAAACGCGCAAAGAAGTAGCGCTGTTGCTCCAAGCGCGGCATATTCGCAACGGCCTTATCGACTGTCTCAGGAGTTGGTATCTTCAAGGATTTCATCCAAGATATCTACCGGTTCATAGAAAGCGGAAATAAGAGTCATGACGTGATTTTCCAACGTCAAGAAGTTGTTCTGTAGGTCCACCTCGCTTACAGTGTCGGGTTTATCCCCAGCGTGCGTGTGCCTCACAAACCATCGGGTGAGTTCAACCCATTGATTGGCGACGGGGTACAAAGCCTCTTGTCGATCCTTATTCTCAGGCGCTATGGCCTCCAACATCTTGGTCGCACGTTCCCGATGGTTGCGAGTAGCTTGGTTATGGTGCAAAAGAACTACGCTAAGGTGTTTGAATACAGCAACGGGAATCGGTATCTCTTCCTTCAGACTGTTAGGATCGGTGTCCTTCCCTGTGGAGACTCCTGTCGGCCCTCTTTGATCAAGAGAGAAGCGAGACCAAAGATCCCCAAGTTCGTTCAAATCCTTCGTTAAGTCCACGCGCTGCAAATCCATTGTTCCGCCGATTAGATCAGGCACTCTATTCGCAATATCTCTTCCCGCGTGGCAGATGAATTGAATTCTTCCGGGGAAGGTCGGATCGTTTAGTAGGCGAACAGCTCCGCGATAAACCGACGCCAGCGGAGGAGCACAACTGGACAGCCACTCCGCGATTTTCTCCTGGTCGTCTCGCACTAGCACGCCTTTGCTGACAGCACAAAGTTGACGGAACCCGGTTCCATTTTCAAGTCGAACTATCCAGAGAAACGTTAGCAGATTCAAGGAGCGAGCATAAGGTTCTTTCTTGCAGCATGTTCCTCAGCTCCCTTTTCTTATTCCTGCATAACGCCCACCAGCCTTGCTAGAACTTTTCCAATGCCTCGGATGTGGTCGGCGTCGGCCCGCGCGGATCACGAAAGACTGACGCTGGGCGGTAGTGTGTGGCTTAGGTCCGGTTGTGAATGTGATGGCTTCATCTCGACAGTTTATGTTCAATGGTGGGATTATTGGAGAGGTAAAGCTTGTCCCGGATTTCCAAATAGCGGACGTCACGAAGGGTGTAATACGATGGCTGAATCTGAGAGCCAAACAAGCTGGGCTGCCATTTTCGGGCGGTGGTCTTTCAGCGGACAGCAGGCTACCTACCTGGGTCCCGATGATCCTGACAACTCCATCGGTATCTGCGTAACAAACTTCCGGCAAACCGAGGGAACGATTTCCTGCCGCGTCAAATTACCCGACTCCTCGTCTGAAGGCAGACTCTTACTAGGGTACCGATCTCCCAACGAGAGATACGTCATGGCTGGGATAGGGGGCTGGAAGCGCGCCTACTCGGTGGGCGAGTTTGTTCCGGCACTTGGTTGGCGCGGGCTTGCCGGTGCGGGGAATGCGGAGAATCTCGCACCTAACGAGTGGTACACCCAAACCGTCGAGCTTAGCGGGCAGAGGGTGCGAGTCTCGGTTGATAAAGTACGGGTTTTGCAGCACGTTTTTGACCAACCTGTGCCAAACGGACAGGTCGGCCTTTTTGCGTGGGGCAAAAATCGTATCGAGTTCGAGAACCTCACTGTCGAACCACGACCGGGAAAGGTATTTGTCGTTATGGAATTCTCCGATCCATATCAGCAGCTATACCAGGAGGTTATTCAACCCGTTGCAAAAAGCTTTGGCCTCTACGCCTACCACGCAGGTGAGGTGTTCGGCCCGGGAATCATCTTGCAAGATATCGCTCAAGGAATTGTCGAGGCTGAAGTGGTAATCGCTGAGATCACACCGGCGAACCAGAATGTCTTTTACGAGCTGGGCTACGCCCATGCTCTCGGTAAGCCCACAATCCTCCTAGCCGAACGCCCGAATCAGTTGCCGTTCGATGTAAGCGGATATCGTGTTTTATTCTATGACAACACTATCGCGGGCAAGGGCCAGGTTGAAGATGGTCTGAAAAGGCACCTGAATGCGATCCTCAATAAATAGAAGTTCATTGACCGTCCGCCGACACCCCGACGAGTTCCGCCAGCGCTTGCCAGTGCATCGGATGCGGTCGGCGTCGGCCCGCGCAGATCTCTCGGTCAGGGCTCCAAGGAATCATGCAGCTGTGCATTATCCTCGTGGGACCAAAAAAACGAAAAAATTTTGCGTAGGTTTTAGAAATTGCGAAAGGGCTAGCTGGAAAACACCCCCACCCCTGTGACCGTGCCCCTCCCGGAGCGCAGAAATTTGTGTCGTGACTTGTGTCGTAACCCTCCCATCCCTGCCCATGTCGGGTGCTGTCGGGCGCTGTCGCTCGGGGCTAGGTCAAGGGCAGGGAAGATGCGTCGGACCCGCATGAACACTGTCGTTTGCTGTCGCTCGCGCTTACTCGTTCTCGCGTGGCTTCTCTGGCACTAAAGAACTGTCACGGCAGAGGCCGCGGGTTCGAGTCCCGTCGTCCCCGCCATTCCTTCTTAAGCGGTTAGTGAATGGTGCTTCCACTCAATCCTACCCACAAGTTCACCCACACCGTCATTGGACGATCTCCCTTTCGAATCCGTGCGGCCGACATACTGCAGCGGTTGTCATCTTGCCACGACAGAACGCCAGCATCGATTGAGTGTATCGGGTCAACTTGACCCGGGATCGATGCAGCGAGGCCTTTCCGCTCCGGGATGACCCGCAAACCGGAACTTAGTTCTGAGCCAGACCAGGCGGATGATCATCCGGAATATGCCGAAGCCGGCATTGGTACAAAAGCGAAGACCATCGCGAGTGAGAAACAACGCAAACGGGTGGGTCAGGAACCGGAGAGCGTGTGGTCGATCTCGGCGGGCGTGTCACCTGAAGCAGATCAAGTGTGATAAACCGTTCTTGATTTTATACGACCTCTGGGGTGAGAATGCATAAAATTCTTAATCGATTGTGCCAGCGGTTGCCTCACGCGCTGTTTTCGCAATCGACGACCGATAGCCTGCTCCGACCCGGGTGTCCGCGAATTGTAGAGCCCGGACATGTCTTTCGCGCCCAGGCGCGAGCAAAATTGGGGGAAACAACATGGCCCACGTCCAGAAACGCTATTTGTTGATCGGTGGAGTTGTTGGCCTGATCGTGGTCGCTCTGATTGTTGGAGCCGTTCGGCCATACAAGCAAGCTATGGGTGCGCCGCCAAGCACTCCGGATGTCGAGGTGGTGCAGGTTCAGAAGGAAGATGTTCCGATTTACTTTGAGTGGATTGGTACGCTTGACGGTCTAGTCAATGCTGACGTCCGCGCACAGGTTACTGGCTATCTGCTGAAGCAAGGCTATCAGGAGGGCGCGTCGGTCAAGCAGGGCCAACTCCTTTTCCAGATCGATCCGCGGCCTTTTCAGGCGTCGCTTGATCAGGCTCAAGGCCAGCTTGCCCAGGCGAAGGCCGCGCTTGCCAATGCCGAAGCGGTTCAGCATCGGACCGAACTTGACGTCGAGCGCTACAAGCCACTGGCCGAGCAACAGGCGGCCAGCCAACAAGATCTCGACAATGCGGTTCAGAACAATCTCGCCGCGCTCGCAACCGTAGAGACTGCCAAGGCTCAGATCAAGACCTACGAGGCGGCGGTGGAAACAGCGAAGATCAATCTCGACTTTACGCGTCTTACTTCGCCCATCGACGGCGTGGCCGGCCAGGCGCAACTACAAGTTGGCGCGCTGGTCAGCCCCAATAGCGGGGTGGTCACTTCCGTTTCTACTGTGGATCCGATCAAGGTCTATTTCACCGTGAGCGAGCCTCAATATCTTTCATGGCGGAGACGTTTTCCGACCGAAGAAAGCCGCTTGCAGGCCGACAAGGAACTGCGGCTGCAACTGATTTTAGCGGACGGCTCAACCTATCCGCACGCAGGAAAGTTTTACTTTGCCGACCGCCAGGTGAACGAGACGACCGGCGCGATTCGAATCGCCGGGCTCTTCCCCAATCCGAACAATATTTTGAGACCCGGCGGCTATGCCAAAATCCGCGCCGTAATCCAGACTCAGCCGGGGGCGTTGCTGGTTCCGCAACGCGCGGTATCGGAACTACAGGGCGGTTACCAGGTTGCTGTCGTTGGCGCCGACAATAAAGTTGACGTTCGCACTGTCACTGTGGGCAACCGGGTTGATAACCGATGGATCATCGCGAGCGGGCTCAATCCCGGCGACAAGGTCGTGGTGGAAGGGGTTCAGAGAATGCGCACTGGTGTGCGCGTGAACCCCAGGCCGTTCATGGGTCAGAACCCGGAATCGGCCAACCGATAAGGACGGATTCCCATGTCGAAATTCTTCATCAACCGTCCCATCGTCGCTATGGTGATTTCCATAGTCATGGTGCTGGTCGGTGCGCTCACCGTGCTGAGCTTACCCGTTGCCCAGTTTCCCAACATCACTCCGCCCGAAATTCAAGTGATCGCCACCTACGTCGGGGCTGACGCGCAGACGCTGGAGCAAGCGGTGGCTACTCCTATCGAGCAGCAGATGAATGGAGTAGACAACGAGAACTACATGTACTCGCTCAACGCTACCGGCAACTCAAGCACCAGCCTGATCGTTGACTTTGACGTAAAAACCGACCCGAATACTGATTTCATTCTCACGCAGTCGCGGGAAACCCAGGCTGCTTCTCAGCTTCCCTCAGACGTGAACAATTACGGAGTCACCGTCCGAAAATCGGTGACCGCTCCGCTGATGTGGGTTGCGCTTTACTCTCCACACGGAACCTACGATGCAAAGTTTCTCGCGAACTACGCCTACATCAATCTCACCGACCCCATCCTTCGCTCGCCGGGCATCGGCAACGTTCAAGTATTCGGCGCCGGTCAATACGCGATGCGCCTTTGGGTAAAGCCGGACACGCTGGCGAAACTTAGCATCACCGTTCCGGAGATCGTCAGCGCGATTCAGGCACAGAACACCGTGAACCCTGCCGGCAAAGCCGGAGGCGAACCCGCTCCAAAGGGCCAGGAATTTACCTACTCGGTTCTGGCGCAAGGGCGCCTGGTTTCACCGGAAGAATTCGGCAACATCGTGGTTCGCGAGACGCCTGACGGTGCGACCGTGCGCGTACGCGATGTCGCTCGCATCGAACTGGGCGCTCAAGACTACAGCGTTGCCGGACGTTTCAACGGCAAACCGGGCGCAATTATTGCAGCCTACCAATTGCCCGGATCGAACGCGGTCGACGCAGCTGCCGGCGTCAAGAAGTTGATGGCGCAAATGAAAGAGCGCTTCCCCGGGGACATGGATTTCGCCGTTTCTCTGGACACAACTCTTTCCGTGACCCAGGGAATCAAGGAAATCGTTGAAACCCTGGTGATCGCACTGGTCTTGGTCATAATTGTTGTCTTTCTTTTCCTTCAGGGCTGGCGCTCAACGCTGATCCCGCTGTTGGCTGTGCCGGTTTCACTTGTGGGAACGTTCGTGTTCTTCCCGCTTTTCGGTTTTTCCATCAATACACTCTCTCTCTTCGGGCTGGTGCTGGCGATCGGTCTGGTGGTAGATGACGCGATCGTCGTCGTCGAGGGCGTGGAACGGCATATCGAAGGGGGATTGACTCCGAAGAATGCAGCGTTAAAGGCGATGGAGGAACTTTCAGGTCCGGTGGTAGGAATTGCCTTGGTTCTTTCCGCGGTATTCGTGCCCACCGCCTTCATTCCTGGGATCACTGGCAGGCTGTATCAGCAATTCGCAGTCACGATCGCCATCTCGGTAATTCTCTCCGCCTTCAACGCGCTTACGCTCAGCCCTGCCCTGGCCGCATTGCTTCTTCGACCGCGCGAAGAGAGCCATGGGCTGCTGCGGAGATTCTTCGATTGGTTTAACCGAGTTTTTGAGCGAGCCACTGAGGACTATGTCAGTTGGAGCGGTGTCCTGCTCAGGAAAACAGCAGTAATGGTAGTGCTTCTGCTGGTCTTTTGCCTCGCGGCAGGATTCTTCGCCAGTCGCGTGCCGTCCAGCTTTCTTCCAGATGAAGATCAGGGCTATGCGTATGTGAATTTGCAATTGCCCAATGACGCGTCGTTGGAGCGAACATCGCAGGCAGCGGCAGAAATCGAGAGAATTCTGGCCAGCACACCGGGTGTGAAGTACACGACCAGCGTCATCGGCTTCAGCTTGCTCAGTTTTGTTCGGACCAGCTACAACGCGTTCTTTGTCGTCACCCTGAAACCGTGGGACGAGCGCACGTCCAGAGCCGAGCAGTTTCAAGCGATCAAGGCGCATTTGAATCAGCAGCTTTCCAAATTGCCGGAGGGAATCGCATTCAGTTTTTCGCCGCCGGCCATCCCGGGCGTCGGCACCGCCGGCGGATTCACGTTCATCCTCGAAGACCGGTCTGGCGGCAGCATTCAATTCCTGTCGCAAAACTTGAGCACGTTTCTTGAAGCGGCACGAAAGCGGCCGGAGATTGCCAGCCTGAGTACGACTTTTCTGCCCAGCGTTCCGCAGAAGTTCGTCGACGTCAATCGTGACAAGGTGTTGAAGCAGGGCGTCAATCTGTCCGACGTCTACCGCACAATTCAGGCGTTCATGGGCGGATATTTCATCAATTACTTCAACCGCTTTGGCCGCCAATGGCAGGTCTATATTGAAGCCGAGAGCGAGGATCGCGCCACCGCGGAGAACGTTGGACGCTTCTATGTCCGTAACAACAAGGGCGAGACCGTTCCGCTGGCTACGCTGGCCACGGTCAAATCACAAGTCGGTCCCGAATTTACCCAGCGCTTTAACGAGTACCGTTGCGCACAAATCAATGGCAGCGCAGCACCGGGCTACAGCGCTGATCAGGCGACCGCAGCCCTCGAAGAAGTTTTCAAGCAAACCATGCCGCGAGAGATGGGATTCGACTACTCCGGCATCTCGTATCTGGAACAGAAAGCGCGGCAGGGAGTGCCACCCGCGGCCATCTTTGGCTTGTCGCTGTTGTTCGTGTTCCTGATTCTGGCGGCATTGTACGAAAGCTGGTCGCTGCCTTTCAGCGTACTGCTCAGCACGCCGGTGGCGGTCTTTGGTGCCTTTTTCGTGCTGTGGCTGCGCCGCGCTCTGCTCAACGTTTTCCTGCCGCCCTACATGGTGCAGATTGAAAGCGACATCTACTCGCAGATCGGCTTGATCATGCTGATTGGCTTGGCGGCGAAGAACGCGATTTTGATCGTCGAGTTTGCGAAGGATCAGTACGAGCACGGAAAACCGCTGGCCGACGCCGCGCTCGAAGGCGCGAGGCTGCGGCTGCGACCGATCCTGATGACATCATTCGCGTTTATCCTCGGCTGCGTTCCACTGTGGACAGCGAGCGGGGCTGGTTCGGTCGCTCGCCAGATTATGGGAACGGCGGTAATCGGTGGAATGCTCACCGCCAGCGCGATCGGAATCTTTTTCATACCTGGGATCTTTTATATGGTCGAGAAATGGTCGGGCGCGGGAAAGGAACCTGCATCCGGCATACTGCCAGCTGCGCCCTCACCAGCGCCCGGAGACTGAGACTGCTGCACGGTTGCGAGGAGAACGCGGACTCCATGGAATCGAGTGCTATGAACACCGGAAAAGTGCTGACCGTCATTGTGGGATCGGCCCTGTTGGTCGGTTGCATGGTTGGGCCTAAGTATCATCGCCCTTCCGTTCAGACTCCGAATTCTTTTCGAGATCTGGCAGACAATCCTCAGCTTCAGGCACAGACTGCCTCGTACGCCGATCTTCCCTGGTGGCAGGTATTTCGAGATGCAAAGCTGCAGGAACTCGTACGGACCGCACTCAAACAGAACTACGATTTGCAACTTGCAACCGAACGCATCAATGCAGCCAGGGCTCAGCTTGCGGTTACTCGATCGAGCCTGTTCCCCCAGGTATCGGGTAATGGCAATTTCAGCGGAGGCAAGGAGAACCTTGAACAGTCTCGCTACAACTTCCTGACCTTGACTGCCGACGCGGCGTTCCAGTTGGATTTCTTCGGCCGCTTGCGCCGCGCCAGCGAAGCAGCTCGCGCCCAACTGCTGGCCACCGATGATGCGCGCCAGGTCGTCGCACTGACCCTCGTCAGCGATGTGGCGAGCGACTACTTCACGCTGCTGCAACTGGATCTGCAACTCGCGATCACTCGAGAGACGGTCAACACACAGACGGATTCGGTCAAACTTACGCAGCTGCGGCTTGAGCACGGAGTCGCCACAAAGTTGGATGTGCTCCAGGCTCAGCAGGTGCTCGACACTGCGAATGCGCAAATTCCTGACCTGGAGCGACAAATTGCACAAGAAGAAGACGCCATCAGCATCCTGCTCGGGAATTACCCACAAGGCGTCCCACGCGGGACTTCGCTCGTCGAGCAAACACTTCCGCCTGAGGTTCCAGCCGGCCTTCCATCGTCGATCATCGAGCGTCGACCCGATATTCGAGAGGCAGAACAGATCTTGATTGCCGCGAATGCCGACATCGGCGTCGCCAAAGCTCAATTCTTCCCGCAAATCTCTCTGACCGGGGGCGGCGGCGGTTCATTTGGTCGCAGTTCCGCCTTCTCAAGCCTCATGACGACGCAGCTCGGCATCTGGTCCTATGGCGCACAAGTTAACCAGCCAATCTTTACCGGAGGCGCGCTGAAAGGGAATTTGCATCTCGCTGAGTCTCAACACCAACAAGCTCTGATCGGCTACCGGGAAGCGATCCAGCACGCTTTTGGAGAGGTTTCAGATGCGCTCATCGGTTACGAGAAGCTTCATCAGGTCCGGACACGCCAGCAGGATTCGGTAGCCGACCTGCAGGAAACCGTTCGCATTTCCACGCTCCGCTACAAGGGCGGCACGACGACATATCTCGAAGTACTCGACGGACAACGGTCGCTCTACGGCGCCGAACTGACGCTGGCAGCGGCGCGGGGAGATGAATACCGCAGCCTGGTCCAACTCTACAAAGCGCTGGGTGGAGGCTGGCAATAGCAAGATCGTCCGTCGGTACCAGGACATAATCTAACCGAACGCCTGGTTACGACAATTTGTGGCAGTGGTAATGGTAAGGAATCGCCACTCATAAGGACCTCGGCATCGCGCCTCTATGCATAGAATAAATGAGGCCTGCGGTTTTCCGACTCGCGTCAGAAAATTCAGTTTATCAACCCAACTGACCGACTCTGTTCCCAACACCCGTTGTGTATACCTGTGATTCTGCGATTCAAGGAGAATCAATACAGAGCTCTCATGCACTGGGGTTCGAGTCCCGTCGTCCCCGCCAACTACTCAGTTGATGTTTCAAAGACTTGGCTTCCGAGTTCACCGCAGAACGCTGCTGGAAGAAGGCTTGAGTTTACGAAGCGCCGGCTAATCTTCGGCGGGGTTGTGCCGATAGAGAAGAAGTGACCACCCCTTCTTCTGCACTTGGCCCCTGTGAAGGTACACCGGCACCCCAACCCGGGACCCAGTTTGTTGCCCGCCAGCCGATTCTCACCACGGACGAGAAGGTCTTCGGTTACGAACTCCTATTTCGCGACGGCATCGAAGATTTTTTCAGGAGTTCGGATTCCGACGCGGCCTCGCGCAGCACGTTGAATACCTCCATGCTGCTTGGCCTCGATGTACTTTGTGACGGACGCAGGGCCTTTGTGAATTGCACCCGTGACATCCTGCTTAAGGATTACGTCACGTTGCTGCCCGCGGGCCAGACCGTCGTCGAGATTCTGGAAACCGTCCCCGCCGATGATCTGGTGGTGGCCTGCCGGCGCCTGAAGGAAGCCGGATACATGATTGCGCTGGACGATTTTGCGGTAAACGACCGGCGCGCAGGCCTGACCGATCTCGCCGACATCATCAAGGTGGACCTCAGGGTTACCTCGGCCGCCGATGCGGCTGCGATGGTGCAGCGGTATGGACCCTGGCGCTGCCGGCTGCTGGCGGAAAAAGTAGAAACGCGCGAAGAGTTCCTCACCAGCAAGAAAGCCGGCTTTCTTTACTTCCAGGGATACTTCTTCCGCCGCCCGGAAATACTCACTGCACATGAAATTCCCGCCAACCGGCTCAACTATTTGCTCATGCTGACGGCGGTTTCGCAGCCCGAGCTAGATGTCCGTGCGATCGAGAATCTGGTAAAGGGCGAGGCATCCCTGTGCTACCGTCTGCTGCGCTATCTGAACTCCGCCGCTTTCGGTTTCGCGGCTGAGATTCACTCTGTGCGGCACGCCCTCTCCATCTTGGGAGAACGGGAAGTCCGCCGCTGGATCCGCCTGGTGGCCAGCTTGGGGGCGGGCCAGGACAAGTCGAGCGACCTGGTGCTCGCTGCGCTGTGTCAAGACTGATTAGAAATGTCCCCATCGTTAACTGATTAGAAATGTCCCCTTTTTGTGTTGTGGTGTTCTGGTTGGAATGCGCACTGCAGCGAAGCCCTGTAGTTAGGGCGAAGCGGAAGTGCGT
>JBAUVZ010000261.1:0-3701 GCA_049583505.1 Candidatus Sulfotelmatobacter sp. | reverse complement strand
CAATGTTCCCGACGACAAAGCCACCCCCAAGTACCACCACTTGGAGCCTCGAATCGCGGCAATGAAGGATAACACCATTGACAATAGGGCTGCGCCAAGGACGATCTTGTATTCCTGTTGTGGCCCGTGCAAAGAGGTCGGACGGCAAACCATCTTAGAAGTAGAACTCAAAGGACCGCTGTCCCTCTACAATGCGTGGTGCCCCGTGTGTTGTAAACCGATATCGGAACGAGCGTTCCCCGGCGTACCCGCCGACTGCAACCCACGCTTGACGCAAGCGTCGGTGCATTGTTAGCCCCACGTATATCCGTGCTAGAAAGTCTCAGGGAAGACCTTGCTTATGCGCGTCTGAACAATGGAAGTCGTGTTCTTGACGTAGCCGACCTTCGCCAGTACATCTATGAACTGATGGGCCGGGTAAGGACAACCGGCCTTGCAATGGATGGACTGTACGAAATCAGCAAGAGTAATGGTCACAATGGGAAAGCGCATTGGCAAGAGCGACAACACTGAGGCAGGCCATTTATGAGATGAGTTGTAGTCAAGAACGTGGCTCTGATTCTCGGCTGCAAGAGAAACAGTAAAGCGCACCAGTGTGCGTGGTAGAATTTTCCGCGAGGTCACCATGTATTTGCGGCTCGCTTTTTGGACTGGGTCGATGGCATACATTGCCCTCCTCTTTGCCCACTTTGCCCCGGACAATGCCCATTCGTCACCGGGCGTCATGCCCACTGCCGTATTTCTCGGAGCCTTGCTAGGCTTTGCCCTCGGGTGCATGTTCGCCAATAGAGTCAAGCGTAGGCACACCCTGAAATCATGAGTGCTTTTTCATGGCACTACTTCCGTGCCTAGCCAACCACTGTTGTTAACGTAACAATCTCCATTTCACTCACAACCGGGTCAATGAGTGTAATCGCCTGTTAGCAGCAGTTAGTACGCAGCCGCTTGCCAACTGTCAGTTTGAAATCCATCCAGCTTTGACGAGCAATTCGTGCGCAACGTCGGTCAACGGGCGATTCTCGTTTGTGATAGTGAAATTCTCTAAATGCGCACGGTCAAGGATGGTGTTCAATTCCGCGACGCGAGCAACGTAGTCCCGCTGTGAAATCCCCGATTCCCGCAGCTTAACGCGTTGCTCCATCACTTCCATCCTGGCGGTAAGACGGCAGACGACTGTGTTGAAGGCTGAAACAACGCCACTACAGAGTTCCAGTTCGGCTCGGTCTTCAATTGCACGCGCCAGTAAAAGTCGCCTCAGGCCAAGGGAGGCATAGTTTTCGCAGACAGATTGAAGATTGCCGTACATCACGACATCGCAGCCTGCTGCAGACGGAAGATGGGCCAGACCGAGCGCGTCCAAGTCGATCGCCGCATGGGCAATACCCTGCAGTGCAAGGATGTCCGACGCTTCGCCCAGGACACTCGTCTTACCTGCCCCCATCGTGCCCGTAATAATGAGCAACGATTCCATGGCACCATAATAATCGAGCCGGGCACGCTAACTGGCGTAACATCGCCATTTCACTCATTGACCCATCAGCCATTTCTCAATGCGTGTAATCGCCTGATTTCGCCACCTGAGCGTTACAATCCTCCTGTCGTGCAGAAAACACCCATGATTCAAAACCATGTCGGACGTAGACTGATTGCCTTCATTCCGATAGCGCTCGCGGCAATCTTATTGATTGTCATTGGGCCTGAAAAGCTGGGTCATCTGCAAGCACCGGAGCGCTGGGAACTTCTCGTCTGCTTGTTGTTCGCATTCGTCGCTTCAAATCTGTTGGGCAGATATCTTCGACCCGTGACCACTGGCGCTTCGGCTCAGGGGGGAACGCTCGTCGGCTATTTGCCAAACCGGACGTTTCGTAAGCCTGTTGTTCTTCACTCAGCACTGGCCCCTGAAGCCATTGCGGATACTTTGCTTCGGTCGATTGACAAGGAAGTTGTACTTCAATCCGTGATGCCGTGGTTCGTTCGCTTGTTTTGGAAAGGCGGTTCCCGTGAGGTTCGTGGTCTGATCGACAGCAATACTTTTCGACTTAAAAGGAGGAATGCTTGGCAGTGGTCTCCCAACTTCTACGGCAAGTGGGAGGCTGACCACAGCGGAACCCGAATCGAAGGGCATTTCGAATTGGCTCCTATCGTCAGGTGGTCGCTTCGTTTAACGCTTGTCGTAATTACGGGCTTAGCGGTTCTTGGAGTAGTGCTGAACACCATTGACCTCACTGCTGGAACCCATTTCACTGTTGATCCCGATATCGGTTTGGCGATCAGCGTATTTCTCACGCTGTTCACCATTGGGTTATATCTAGTTGCCCACTGGCTCGGTTCCCGGCAAGATGAGAGGCTATTAGGGTTCCTCGAAAAGACACTCGCAGCCAGCCGTGTCCGGTAATCGTTGGCGTAACATCGCCATTTCACTCATTGACCCCCGGCTGAGGGGTTTTGAGTGCTAACGCCTGATTTCGTCAATTGTCTGAGAGCTGGCTACTACCTGATAAGATCAGTATAAAGTCGTGTCCAGTTTTTATTCGCCTTCGGTGTGACGACTACGCGCCCAAATAGCCCTTGGAAAGAGATTGTCGCAGGTGCTGTGCTCGTATCCTTTGTGGCCTACTGTGCTGCTCATGTGCTCAAGGTAATTGCTTTAGAGAGAGCGTTCGATGCGGTTATCGTTGTCTTGGTAGTCCTGCTCTACGCCACGTTGGTTTCGCTGCCGGGGATAGGTATCGCTTACCTGATTTGGAAACTTTCTCGCAATATGAGGCCGATTCTTGCTCAGGCGATATTCCGAGCCGGTATTTTGGCAATTGCGATCACCCCGGCGTTCTGGGGCCATGCGGGATTTCTTCCAGCGATATTTCTTGCTTTCGTATTGCATGGGAGGGACAGGTCGGATGTAATTATTGAAATCCTGATCGTTTGGGCCATCACCATTCCTGTGTTATTTGTTCGTGCTCGCAACCGAAAAAACGCAACAATCTCCGCTAATTAACGTAAACATCGCCATTTCACTCATTGACCCTAGTCAGCCAATTCTCAATGAGTGTAAACGCCTGGTTACATCAGCTACCACCAGTCGTTCAGAATCGGAACCGGACCGTAAGGATGGCGATCAGTCAAACATCGCCTGTCCGAGCCGGGCTCGGAACGACCGTTCCGGTAGAATGTCCCCCGAGTAGCTGCGAGGCATGGCTATGACAAGGATGTCCACGAAGAGAAAATCGAATCCCCGCAAGAAAGCGAAGAAATCACCGCCGGGAAACCGGAAGGAGGCCCTCCGTCCGGCAAAAAAAATACCCGCGCCGCGGCGGGCAGCCGAGGTCGGCGGCGAGAAGCTGACCTTCAACCATGCAATGGTCTATGCTGCAGACGTGCGACGCGCCCTAGGCTTTTATCGCGACTTGCTGGGATTCAAACTCGTGGACGAATTCCGCCACGAAGGTATACCCGTCTATGCGCGGCTGCGCGCACCTGGAGGCGATGGCACGATCGCGCTGCACTTGGCGGGGCCGGGGACACCGCTTGCCAGTGACGGTGTGCGGTTGTACTTCGAGATTCGCGAAGTTGATGAGTTCTGCCGCAAACTGCAGGCCAAGGGCTTCTACATAACACAGATGCCGCGCATGATGCCATGGGGTTGGCGTCACTCCTATCTGAACGATCCCGACGGCCACGAGATCAGTATCTACTGGGCCGGT
>JBAUVZ010000260.1:0-25806 GCA_049583505.1 Candidatus Sulfotelmatobacter sp. | reverse complement strand
ACATTCTGGAAAAAGAGCAGATCGATGCGGTGCCGCTACCCACCGGCAGCTTCACTGGACTAGCCATTCTTTCTCCTGGAGTGAGTGCCGAGCTTTCCGGCGGCACCGGCGCCAACAGCGGCCTGGGGAACCAGCCGATCTGGGCCAACGGCCAGCGCGACACCAGCAACAGCTTCCTGCTCAACGGCGTCGACGCCAGCAATTTGTTCAACGGCAAGAGCACCAGCCAGGTGAACTCGGCGCGAATTGTGAACAACACCGGAGTGGGGGGGCCCGGGTCCAGCACCAGCGCAGAGCCAATTCAGAGCACTGCATCGGTATATCTGGCAGTCGGTCAGGCTTTGCCAACTCCAGCTCCGGAGACCATCCAGGAACTGCGTGTGAACACCTCGATGTACGACGCGCAGCAGGGCTCAACCAGCGGCGCACACATTGACATGAGCACCGCTTCGGGCACCAATAGCCTGCACGGCAGCACTTATCTGCACCGCGGTACGGATTGGCTCAACGCCGCGCCCTACTTCTACAACCAGGACCCCAACATCCCCGCCAACCAAAAGGTTCCGGAGTTGCATCGCTACACTCTGGGTGGAACTCTAGGCGGAGCGCTCATCAAAGACAGATTATTCGGTTTCGTCAGCTACCAGCATGTCCACGATTCGGACCAGGAGATTGGTCTCTCGCGGCTGATGGTCCCATTGGATTTCAACCCTGGTTACTGCGGCAGCTCCAGCCGACAGGGTGCGGCCTTTTCGAACTGCCTGGTCAATATCGCCAACAACGATTTCCTCATTCCCAACGAGTATCCTGCCATGACGGCCTCGCAGATCAATCCGGCCGCCCTCACTATGTTTCAATATCAATTGCCCAATGGACAGTACATGGTTCCGTGGAGCGACGGCATCACTCCGTCGCCGAACTTTCCCGAAAACGCGGTTGTTCCCGGCACAGCGTACTTCACCGCAGATCAGGCCATCACCAACCTCGATTGGAACAAGAGCGCCAAGGATACCGTGTCCCTCAAGTATTACTACCAGCACGATCCCAGCGTTGCTCCCTACGCATACTCCAACGTGGCCGGCTTTACTCAAAACCTGGACGCGGGCAGCCAGGTGGCCTCGCTCAGCAATACGCAAAGCCTGCGGCCCAATTTGAGTGTCGTCGAAGTCCTCGGCATTCTTCGCGAGAAGGTCTACAGCACCATCGGACAGCCATTTACACCTCAACAACTGGGCATCAACACGTTTGGATCGCCCTATTTCCCAGGAATCGCGATCGTCAATATTCTGACTGCCTTCTCGCCCGTGCCCAATGACTTTCTAAGCTTCGGTCAAGGCTCGGCCTCGCAGGGAGCTTTTACCGGAGTCTTTCAGAACCGGATCATGCCCTCGGCGGATGCCGTCTGGACTCATGGGAAGCACACGATTACGTTCGGCGGCAGCTATGCCCACACTCAACTCAACACACGCGATGAAAGAACCAACCAGGGAATAATTTCCTCGGCGGATTTCAGTCAGTTTCTTCAGGGACTCGTAACAACCAACGATGACTTCACTACTACCAAATTCCTTCAAGGCAATGCGAACCGCTATTACCGTGCCGGACAGACGGGCGCCTACGTTCAGGATAAATTCCAATTCCGCTCGAACTTGAGCCTTACAGCGGGACTGCGCTTTGACTGGAACGGCGGCCTGACAGAAAAACAGGGGCGCATCTTTAACTTCGACCCGTCGCTGTATTCCTATAACGCGACCACCGACACCTTGGCGTCGAACGGCATCATCATTGCCGGGAATAACAGTCTGTTTCCCAGCAAGGGCGTGAGCAACACAACCCTCACTGGACGCCAATGGGGCCTTGCGCCTCGCGTCGGCGTGGCCTGGAGTCCGAAAAAATTCAACGACAAGGTAGTCGTACGCGCAGGCACCGGTCTCTACTACGACCGCGGAGAACTCTTCGTTTATTTGTCTCCCGGTTACGCCGCGGGCGTGGTGAACGGTGGGCCATTCGGCGTCAACCAGACTCCGCCCTTCGTGAACGCTCAGAACTGCAATCCCTCGACGATCTCCAACTATTACCTGGGCTACATTCCTACTTGCCCGTCGCCCGCCTACTCGCTCTCGCAGCCCTGGGGCGCGTCCCTTGGCGCTCCGCCTACCGGTAACCCAGCCGATGTCGACAATTACATCCCTTACACCACGACACCGGGAACGGGCGTCGCTAATGCCATCTCAAATGGCGCCCAGCTTTTTTCCTTTGCCACCTACAATCGCGCCAACAAACTTCCTTACACCATTAACGATACGCTCGACTTCCAATGGCAGCCGCGCAATGACCTGGCCATCGACATCGGCTACGTGGGCAACTTCGGCCGCCACGAGATCATTCCTCTTCCCTTTAACCAAGCGGGCATAGCTAGCCCCACCAGTCCCATTCGTGCCGGTACTCCGTTCGAGCAGGATTACACCTACGGCTACACGGTGCAGGGTCCCGCCACTTGCAATCCAAATGTTTTTGGAAGTTGCTCACCCATCAATTTGCCCAACGGTCAATCCATGCTGGCTACCTACGAGGGGGGCAACATTGATCTGCGCGTTCCATACCTCGGATATTCCGCTGAATCCGAGACCTATAAAGCGGCCGGAGTTTCCGCCTACAACGCCCTGCAGGCGCACCTCGAAAAGCGTATGAGCCACGGCTTGCAGTTGGGCGTTTCTTACACTTATTCGCACTCGCTAGACGAACAGAGCGCGATGGGCCTGTTCTACAACGGCAACAACCCCAACAACCTCCGCTCCTCGTACGGGTCCTCTGACTTTGATCGCACCCACGTCTTCAACTTCAGCTTTGTATATCAACTTCCAAAGTTTTTCCCGGAGTCTTCGTTTAAGGGCCGCGTAGCCGACGGCTGGGCGATTCAAGGTCTCACCGTGATTCAAAGCGGCCAGCCCTACAGCATCATCGACTATTCGGGCGCAGTCGGCGCCATTTACTTCGGCACCTCCGACGGTATCACCAACCCCGTGGTCCCGCTGGCTCCCCGCTGCACTCCCAAGAACGCCCTCACTGGCCAGGTTGGTGCTGCTCCCGGTACAACAGCACTCAAGGCCTCCTGTTTTACTCTGCCACTGTTGAGACCCGGGGATCTGGGAGGTGCGATCCCGGCGGGCGACACCTTTGAGACCGACTTTACCTCAGGCCAGCGCAATATCTTCCGGCAATCCTGGCAACGCGAGGCTGATATCTCTCTAGTAAAGGTCACCCAGCTCACCGAGCGGGTTTCGGCTAGGTACAGCTTCGACGTCTTCAACCTGACCAACACCGCCAGCTTCGACGTTCCGATTGATGACATTACTCAGAACGCGGGCTATGACGACTTCCCAGTGGTGGGCACGACAGTTTTGCCTACGGGCTGCGGTACTGCCAATCCGACGAATAATTTTTACAGTTGTGGAGTCGGTTTGGGCGCCGTAAATAAGACGATCGGTCACCCACGCCAGATTCAGATGACGCTGCACATCCAGTTTTAGTCACAGTGTGGAGTTGAACGGCGAGGGGAAAGCGATCACTCCTCGCCAATGTCTTCGTTCCAGATCTCCGGATTCGCGCGAATATACCTGCTCAATAGAGAAGCGCATTCCTTAGAGTCGAGGTCGATCACCTTAACGCTGCCGAGCGAGCGCAACCACTCCATGCCCCCCTGAAAGTTGCGGCTCTCGCCGACGATCAGCGTACGAAAACCAAATTGCCGCACCAGCCCGCTGCAATACCAGCAAGGCGCGAGGGTCGTGACCATGATGAGCTCGCGATAGCTGCGCTGGCGTCCCGCATTGCGGAAGGCGTCGGTCTCGCCATGCAGCGAAGGATCGCCATCCTGCACGCGGCGGTTGTGGCCGGCGCCAAGGAGTTTACCGTTCTCGTCAAAAATCGCAGCGCCGATCGGAATGCCGCCTTCAGCCAGCCCTTCGCGCGCTTCCGCTATCGCCACTGCCAGCATCGCAGAGTGATCGGAGTTGGGCATTGTGGTTAATGATATAGGGCGTTCGATCATAATTGAGCGTTCTTCCGGGCTTGCCTCAGTCCGGCACGTAGTCCCCGAGCCACAATCTTTCTATATCCAGCGTTGTCGAGTGATGCCATCACCGTGGCCGCGATGCCGCCGGGGGTTGCCGCCTCCTGTAACAGTTCATCCAGGGGCAGATTTCCCGCGCGCCAGGCCGCGACTCCATCGGCCAGCGCGTGGGCCGCGGCTAGGTGCGCACTCTTGCGGTCGAGCCCAAGGGCTTCGGCCCCGTCGATGAGCGCCGCCAGGGCGTGATAACCGTGACTGCTTGAATAGGTTACGGTGAAGGCGTCGAACCGGCTCTCGGGAATTTCCAGCACCGAACCGACCAGCGCAAACAAATCCCGGACCTCAGCACGCGCTGTGATCGAAAGTCCCCGGCCAAAGGTCAACGCTGTCAGCCCTCTCCCGCTGCGGCACACAGGGCTGGGCATGGCCCGCACCCACCGCACCGGCGGCGCCAGCCCGGTTCCTAGGTTTGACAAAGGAATACCGGCTGCCAGACTCACCGCCGTCAAACGCCGACGGATGTGATGCCGTCCGATTTCTTTCAGCAACTCGCGAACGGAGTTTGGCCGCACCGCGATTATCAACAGGTGAGCCGATTCCACGGCACGATGCAAATCTGATTGGACGATTACGTCGTACTGCTGCTTAAGGCGTTGCAGCTTCTTGGCATTCCGGTCATGCACGACGATGGGCTGGCTATACTTCGCAAGCCGCAATCCCGCCAGGAGCGCGCTGGTGATGCGTCCTCCACCGAGAAAGACTGTGGCCTTCACGATAGTCCTGAGCATGCTTGGTCGGCCGCTTCCGCAAGCGCGTGCACATCGGCATCCGTGTGTGCCGTCGAGATGATCCAGTGCAGGCCATTGGAAGGCGTCATATAGATGCCGCGATCGAGCAGGCGGTGTACGAAGCGCGAATAGAGCTTCGTATCCGCGTACTTGCAATAGTCGCGGTAATCATGGATCGCATCGCGTTCGGTGAAGTAAATCTGGAACATCGGTCCGAAACCTTGCACGATGGCTTTTAGCTGGCGTCGTCGAAAAACTTCACGAAGTCCCGCAATGGCGGCGTCGCCAATCGCGTGAAGCTTGAGATAAGTGCGGTCGGCGGACAGTAGATCCAGGTTGGCCGCAACCACTTTCATAGTCAAGCGATGACCGTTAAAGGTGCCATAGTGCAGAACCATGTGTTCACTCCAACCCATGCGCTCCATGATAGAACGCGGTCCCGCCACAGCTCCCACCGGAAATCCCGCGCCCAGAGCCTTTCCGAAGGTGCTGATATCAGGCTGCACGCCGTAATAATCCTGGCAACCGCCGGAGGAATAGCGAAAGCCAGTGACCACCTCGTCAAGAATCAGCATCGCTCCACATTCCTGCGTGAGTTCCCGGAGGCGTTGCAGGTATCCGTCCCGCGGGAGAATGCAGCCCATATTAGCCATGATGGGCTCGGTGATCACCGCGGCCAGTTCACTCCCGTGCTGCCGGAGGACACGTTCGAGAGCGGCCACGTCGTTCCAGGGGGCCAGTACGACGTCATCGAAGGTCGAAGGCGGGATGCCTTCGGAGTCCGGGATGCGCGCCGGATTCTCGACCGGGCCCAACTGCTCCGGGGGATGGCTGTGCGCGTTCAGGAGATAAGGATCGTACCACCCGTGATAGTGTCCCTCGAATTTCAGAAACTTACGCCGGCCGGTATGGGCGCGGGCTAGGCGCAAAGCGAGCATTGTGGCTTCGCTGCCTGTGTTGGTGAAGCGCACCACCTCAGCCGAAGGCACCATCTGGCGAAAGCGTTCGGCTGCCTCCACTTCCGCCGACGTTGCGGCAGCGAAGTGGGAGCCTTCCGCCATGGCCTCAGAAACCGTTTTAACTAGGGTTGGGTGAGCATGCCCTTGAATGAGCGCGCCGAACGACATCATGAAGTCAATGTATTCATTGCCGTCGGCATCCCATACGCGCGATCCCTGGCCGCGTTCGAGCGCAATAGGGCTAAGGGTATACACAGCAGCGCCACGCGAGGGTGAGTTCACGCCTTCGACCAGCGATTGCTGCGCCCGCTCAAACCACTGTTGAGAGCGAGTGCGGGTACGCGTCTGGCTGGATTGCGCCATGTGGATTAATTTATATCTGAATTCGATTTGAGTTCGCCGCGGTTCAGTCTGCTATGCCGCCGCCGTCGACCACGAGGGCGGCGCCCGTCATGAAGGAAGAATCATCCGAGGCCAGAAACAATGCGGCCTTTGCGATCTCTTCCACCGTGCCGATCCGCCCCAGGGGACGATTCGCGCATCCGGCGAGATAATCCTCCCACTTCAAACCGCGCAGCCGCGCATCTTCCGGTAGCATAGGCGTGTCGACGTCGCCGGGGCAGATGCAGTTCACGCGAATGCCCTGTCGTCCGTGGTCGATGGCCATCGCCTTGGTCAACAGCACAACCCCGCCTTTGGACGCGCAATAGGCAACCGCCGCGTCTCCGCCCGCAATCCCCCATCCGGAACTGTTGTTGATGATCACTCCATGGCGTTGCTCAATCATGTGCGGCAACGCCGCCTTTGACATAAGAAAAGTGCCCTTCAAATTGACATCCATCTGCAGGTCCCACTCTTCCTCCGTGCAGTCGAGAATGGTGTGCGGGTAGAAAACCCCAGCGTTGTTGAACAGTATGTCGAGACGGCCGAAGCCACCAAGCGTCTCATCGACGGAATGACGGCATTCCTCTGCTCTGCGCACGTCGCTGGGGATGAAGATAGCCTTGCCACCCGCGCTCGTGATTCTCTTGGCAACTGCATGGCCACGCTTTTCGTTTCGACCCGTGATCGCAACTGCAGCGCCTTCTTTGGCGAAGAGAATGGCACTGGCTTCGCCGATGCCGGAGGTGCCGCCCGTGATCAAAGCGACTTTATCTTCCAGCCGCATATTCTCAACCTGATCCCGCCAGACCTCCGCCGTCCACCGCCAGCGCCGCCCCGGTCACAAAGGATGCCGCATCACTCGCGAGATACAGCGCGGCCTGCGCGATTTCTTCGGGCATTCCAACGCGAGCCAGAGGACGATTTGCCGATTCGGAAAGAAATCGATCTTCTGCTACGCCCAACTGCCGCGCCTCGTTTCGCAGCATCGCCGTATCAGTGTCACCCGGGCAAAGGCAGTTGACGCGTATGTTCTGCCGGCCGTGGTCAATGGCCATGGCTTTGGTCAACAATACGACTGCTCCTTTTGAAGCGCAGTATGCGGCGGCCCGCGGGCCCCCGGCCAGGCCCCACCCAGAAGCTGTGTTGATGATCGAACCACCTCCGGCCCTGGCCATAACGGGGATGACTTCGCGGGACATAAGGAAGACGGATTTTACATTGACTGCCATCACCTTGTCCCAATCTTCCTCACTGATCTCAACCGCCGAGGCTCGCCGGATGATGCCTGCATTGTTGAAAAGTATTTGAATACCACCAAACTCTCGGACGATGCGTTCGACCGCGCGATGGCACTCGGCAGCGCGGGTCACGTCAGCGTGTTCGAAGATTGCGAGGCTGCCAGCGGTGGAAATCTCGCGCACTGCCTCAAGGCCTGCTTCCTGGTTCAAGTCGACGATGCCCACCGCTGCGCCCTCTCGGGCAAAGAGCAGGGCGGTGGCGCGGCCAATACCGCCGGCGCCCCCAGTGATGAGAGCCGTCTTGCCCTGAAGTCTCTTCCCCGGCATGTTGCTTCTGCTGTTTCAAGTATAGCTGGGAGAAATTCGGTTTGACTATCGCATATTGTATCCGTATAAAATGACTAATCTAGTCCGCGTTTAGCTTTTCGCCGTTGGCAGAGGGCCGATTTCCGCCCGAAGAGCGGTGTAGACTTCCTGTCAAGATCGCCGGAGCGACCGCCGATGAAAACTGCCAAATTGGCAAAATTCTACCGCATTGACGACGGAAAGCAGTTCCGCCTGAAAGACTTCGACCCCGCGGACACCGGGCGTTGGCACTCGGTCGAGCAGGCCAAGGAACACTTACTGAAAGACGTTGCCCGCCTGGAGGATTTGCAATCCAAGCTTTACGCCCAGGACCGTTGGGCTGTATTGCTGATCTTCCAGGCAATGGACGCAGCCGGTAAAGACGGCACCATCAAGCACGTCATGTCTGGAGTGAACCCGCAAGGCTGCCAGGTTTACTCATTCAAGGTGCCGTCGGAGGCCGAACTGCAACATGATTTCTTGTGGCGTACGACGCAACATCTACCGGAGCGCGGGCATATCGGGATCTTCAACCGCTCTTATTATGAGGAGGTGCTTGTAGTGCGCGTACATCCCAAAGCACTCCAGAGCGAGAAGCTTCCACCTCCGCTGGTGACCAGCGACATCTGGGAGGAACGCTTTGAAGACATTCGCGGGTTTGAGCGGCACATGGCGCGAAATGGTACGGCGATCCGCAAGTTCTTCCTGCACCTTTCGAAGAGGGAGCAGAAGCGGCGCTTCCTGGCACGGCTGGAGGAACCGGAGAAGAACTGGAAGTTCTCCGCGGCAGACATTCACGAACGTGAATATTGGGACGACTATCAGAAAGCCTACGAGGACATGATCCGCAATACTGCGAGCAAACACGCTCCGTGGTATGTCATTCCCGCGGACAACAAATGGTTTACGCACTTGGCGGTTTCGGCGGCCATCGTGGAAACTCTGGAAGAACTCAGCCTTGCCTATCCGAAGGTGGACGCCTCAAAACGCAAAGAGCTCCAGGCGGCCCGTCAAACGTTGGTGAAGAAATAAGCCTGACGCGACGCAGACGGGCGCTTTGCATTCAGCCTCCGCGGCATTAAGATAGCAACGATCTTTTCTTTAGTTTCCACTTCTTTCCACTGGGGGCATTCAAACATGGCCGGTCGAACCGCGTTTCGCAGGAATAAATCTGGTGAGGCTCCGATGGCTTGGCGGCTGCCGCTGTTTATGGCCGTACTCGCGCTTTGTTCGCAGAGCGCCGTTGCCCAAACCAAGCCGGAGCGTCAATCGAAGGCCGCCAAGCCCACTCAGACCACGGCGCCGTCAACAGCGGCCTCCTCTGACCAGAGCTCCACGGAGAACGGTTCCGGCAAGGCTGAAGACAAACTCTTCAAAGGCATGAAGTACCGCCTGATCGGCCCCTTCCGCGGTGGACGCTCGCTGACCGCAGCCGGCATCCCAGGCGATCCCACGACCTACTATTTCGGTGCGACTGGAGGTGGGGTCTGGAAGTCCACCGACGGCGCTATGACCTGGTCTTCTGTTTTCGACAAAGAGGGAAGTGGATCCATTGGAAGCCTGGCAGTGGCCAATTCCGACCACAATACAATTTACGTGGGCACAGGCGAAGCCTGCATTCGCGGCAACATTTCTCACGGAGATGGAGTCTACAAGTCTCTCGACGGGGGCAAGACCTGGAAGAACATTGGCCTGCGCGACAGCCGTGCTATCGGCAAGGTCATTATCAATCCCAGCAATCCGGACATTGTTTTCGTGGCTGCTCTCGGCCATCCCTATGGACCGAACGCTGAACGCGGTATTTTCCGCACAGTCGATGGCGGTAAGAGGTGGGAGAAAGTTCTCTACAAAGATGAGAACACCGGAGGCATCGACGTTGCCTTCGATCCACGCAATCCCAATATTTTGTTTGCAGCGCTCTGGCAAGCGCGCCGGACTTCGTGGAGCCTGGCCAGCGGTGGCCCGGGAAGCGGGCTCTACCGCTCGAACGACGGGGGCACGTCCTGGAAGCGGCTCGAAGAGCATGGCTTACCTAAAGGTCCCTACGGACGCATCGGCATCGCTGTTGCGGCCAACTCTGATCGGGTCTACGCCCTCATTGAAGCGCACAACCCCGACGGCGGTCTGTACCGGTCCGACGACGGCGGCGAGACCTGGGACTTCGTCAATCCCAGTCACAGCCTATGGCAGCGGCCTTGGTATTACATGCACATCATCGCCGACCCCAAAGACGAAAACGTGGTCTACATCATGGACGTTGAAGCCTATAAGTCCACCGATGGCGGTCACCTGTTCAACAAGGTGAGAGTTCCGCACGGCGACAACCACGGGCTGTGGATCGATCCCCGGGATACGCGGCGCATGATCGCCTCCAACGACGGCGGGGTCACAGTGACCTTGGACGGAGGCAAGAACTGGACGCGCGAAGACAACCAACCCACGGCTCAGTTCTACCACGTCATTACTGATACGGCCGTACCCTACCGCGTTTACGGCGCGCAGCAGGACAGCGGCACGGTAGCCATCGCCAGCCGCAGCGATGACGGCTCCATCGATCGTCAGGACTGGTATGACGTGGGTGGAGGCGAGGCGGGCTACATCGCGCCTTATCCGCCCGACCCGAACATCGTTTATGCCGCCGATTACCAAGGAAACATCACGCGCTTCGACAAACACATCGGGCAGGTGAAATCGATCACCGAGCAGCCTGAGCTTTCTGACGCCTACGGTGCCGCCAACCTGGAGCATCGCTTCCAGTGGACCGCACCCGTGCTGCTTTCTCCACACGATCCCAACACGCTCTATCACGGAGGCGAGCGGCTGTTCAAGACTACGGACGGCGGAGTGCATTGGCAGGCGATTAGTCCGGACCTCACGCGTAACGACAAGAGTAAGCAGCACGTTTCCGGCGGAGAAATCACTCTCGACGATTCCGGCACGGAATACTACGACACAATCTTTGCGGTGGCTGAGTCACCCATCACGAAAGGCTTGATCTGGGTTGGTACCGATGACGGCCTGATCCAAGTCACCCGCGACGCAGGCAAAGGCTGGACCAATGTCACGCCCAAAGACCTGCCGGAATGGAGCCGCATCAGCCTTATCGAGGCTTCTCCTTACGACGCCGGTACGGCTTACGTTGCCGTGGATCGTCATCAGAACGACGATCTTCGGCCCTACATCTATAAGACTGGCGATTACGGCCAGACGTGGACAAAACTGACGAACGGGATTCCGGAGGGCAGTTTCGTTCGTGCCGTCCGCGAAGACCCGAAGAAACGCGGACTGCTCTTTGCCGGAACCGAGAACGGCGTTTACGTTTCCTTCAACGATGGCGCCGATTGGCGTTCGCTTAAGCTGAATCTGCCGACCACACCAGTACACGACCTCGTGATCAAAGACAACGATCTTGTGGTCGCCACGCATGGTCGGGCGTTCTGGATTCTGGATGACATCAGTCCATTACGTCAGTTCAGCGACGACGCGGCGAAGAAGGATGTCCATCTCTACACCCCGGGGCCGGCGTATCGGATTCAGGCCGGTGCAAGCGGAGAACGCGAAGAACGCCATCCCTCCAGGCGGACCGGCCAGAATCCGCCCGCAGGGGCCGTAATTTATTACTACCTGAAGGATGCGCCGAAGGCAGGAACAGAGACCAAGCTGGAAATCCTGGATGCCTCCGGAAAGTTGATTCGCAAGTATTCAAGCGCCGAAATGGAGCCGCTCGAGGAACCCCTCGACCCCGACGACAAGAAGCCGGAAAGAGAGATCAAGCCGGACGCTGGCTTGAATCGCTTCGTGTGGGATTTACGCTATGAAGACGCGCACCGCGTTCCCGGTTATTACCTATGGGAATATGGCGGCGGAGCGCGCGGACCGGTGGCCGCACCGGGCCAGTATCAAGTGCGGCTGACGGTGGGCGGCGAGAGCCAGGTTGCGCCTCTAGAGGTGAAATTAGATCCGAGGGTGAAAGTCGGCCAGGCGGATCTGGCGCAGCAATTCAGTCTGCTGATGCAGATTCATGAGGAACTGAACCGGGTTTACGACACGGTCAACCAGATTCAGGATGTGCGCTCGCAGGTTACCGGCCTGAAGCGGCGATTGCCGGAAAACGCCAGCACCAAGCCAATTGTCTCGTCGGCCGACGATCTTGAGAAAAAACTGCTTGAAGTACGCGATCAACTCATCAACCTGACTATCAGCGCGAATGAAGACTCACTCGCGTACCCGCCGCAGATTGATGCCAAGCTGGCGTATCTAGCCATGGATGTTGGCAGCGCTGATTCTGCTCCAACCGAAGCAGAGCAGCTTGAGTTCGAGAAACTGAAGCGGCAAAGCGGAGAGTTACTCAGCCGCTGGGATGATTTGCAGCGCCGCGATTTGCCCGCCTTCCAGAAGCTCACCTCAGAAAGCAATCTTTCCACGGTCGTGGTTCCCCCGGCAGGTCAAACCGGAGAAGCGGAAAATACGGATGCTCATTGATACTGATGGTCGTTGAAGATTCACCCTGCGCCGTCCACTCTTGCGTAACGCACCTGCGGGCCATGCCCTATTACTTCCGTGCCACCAAGATGGCACGGATGGGCCTTGTCCAGCCTGCGTCCCACTGCTATTTTGCCGATAGTGATGCTGATCCTCCCCTGAGGTGATGGCTGATCGAGATGTTGGGGGTGTCTATGAGGTTCATGCATCTGTGTTATGCAGCTCTGGGCTTTGCGGTGGCCCGTTGGGTATTCCGGCGGCAGCCAGTAGCTGATCCAGTCTCGCGGTTGCGGTCTTCGGGTCTTCTTTAGGAAACTTGGAGCTAAGGCTTGGGCGCGCGCCCCGTTGCGCTTCCATTTCGTCAGCGTGTGCCCGGCCTTTCTCTTTATCTTCTGCTTGGAATTTCTAGTTACCAGAGTTCGCCAGGGTAACCTCTTCGGTGCCGTGCCCTAGCCGTGCGCTACAAGTTCGGTAAGACCCCTGGAGGATCAACCAGCCAACCCTGCCGTGCTAAACTGACGTCAAATCCCACACCAAGGACAGGCGATGAAATTTGGGGTCATTATCTTTCCCGGCTCAAACTGCGACCACGATGCCTATTGGACTATTCAACACGTCGCCAAACAGCCGGTGGTTTTTCTATGGCATGAATCGCACGATTTGGAGAACTGCGATGCCATCATCGTCCCCGGAGGTTTTGCTTTTGGGGACTACCTGCGGACCGGCGCGATTGCAAAGTTCTCTCCCGTGATGGAATCGGTGCGCCGGTTTGCCGATGGCGGAGGTCTGGTGCTTGGAATCTGCAATGGTTTTCAGATCCTCTGCGAGGCTGGGCTTTTGCCGGGAGCACTCATGCGGAACACGGGATTGAAATACGTCTGCAAGCCGGTGCGGGTGCGCGTGGAGAATGTTGCTACTCCTTTCACTAACGCCTGTTCAAAAGGAGAAGTATTGACCATCCCGATCGGCCATCTGGAGGGGAACTATTTCTGCGACCAGGCTACTTTAGATGAGTTACATCGGAACGACCGCGTTGTGTTTCGATATGCGACTCCCGACGGTGAAATTTCGTCCTCGGCCAATCCCAACGGTTCTCTGGACAATATTGCCGGCATCTGCAGCGCGGGCGGCAACGTTGTCGGCATGATGCCGCATCCCGAGCGCTCTGCCGAGCATGAATTGGGCTGCACCGATGGAATGAAGGTTTTCCACTCCATGGTGGGCGCCATGGCGAGCCGGTGAGGTCCTCCGTAAGAGCATGTTTGCCATTCGGCTCCGATAAAATCCTGTGAATAAAATTCTGTTTGCTAATCTGCCGGCTTAGTGGTACTGTCTCGGCGAAAGCTGCTTCCCCATTTCGCCCCACTGGAACTGAAAACGTTCAAGCAGATACAGGGAGGAGTGTGTCCGATGACGGCGAAGCAGATTCTCGACGCCTTTTCTGAAACGTTGATGCAGGATGAACGAATTCTCAGCCCGCGCGAGCGGGAGTTGCTGATGAGTCTCCTGCAAAACTCCAGAGCAGTATCCAACAGCAACCCAGAAACTCAATCCGCCGTAACCGCAACTATCGCGCGGTCGGTGGGTGAAACAGTAGCGCAACGCGCTTTTGCATTATTGGGTGGCAGCATTGTCGAGCAAATCCTGGCTCGCTCGGGAATCCCTGCGGGGACAGAAGAGACCATTCCTGCCAACATGGTCGAGTTACGCTCTCCCCAGCTCCCGCAGAAGAGTCCGCAGCCCCCGCAGGTGAGTCCGCAGCCCCCGCAGGTGAGCCCGCAACCACCGCAGGTGAGCCCGCAACCACCACAGAGAAGTCCGCAGCCCCCGCAGGTGAGCCCCCAACCACCGCAGAGAAGTCCACAGCCCCCGCAGGCGAGTCCCCAACCCCCGCAATCGCGAGGCGTCCGGCCACTAAGTGTACCCGTGCAGCAGGAGCCACAAGAAAGCCACCGTTTTTCGGCAAGCGGTGTGGAGGTTTTGGACACGCCTGCGCTGGTTCGGGCACAATCCGTCGTTCTGGATGAGTTCCTGGCGCCACAAGAACTCGACGAACTCCTGCGTTACGCCTTACAACGCGAATCTGACTTTCGTATCAGCGAAGTAATTTCACCCAGCGGAGACGCGGACGTGATTGACTATAGCCATCGTCGCTCGCGCGTAATGATGGATTTAGGCAAACATGAAGACGTGATCGTGAAGCGCATCTACGCTGTGCTGCCCGAGGTGCTGCAACAACTAGGCATGGAGGAGTTTCCCGTCAGCTGGGTGGAGACGCAGGTCACGGCCAGCAATGACGGGGACTTTTTCCGTATGCATAACGACGACGGGGAAGGCGTGGTCGCTTTACGCAAGCTGACGTTCGTCTACTTTTTCCATGGAGAGCCGTGTCGGTTCAAAGGCGGAGAATTACGCCTTCACGACGCCAATCTTCAGGAAGAAGGCTATGTGAGCAAAGGCAGCTATCAGACTATCGTGCCGCAGCAGAATCAGATCGTGTTCTTCCCCTGCTCGGTGCTGCACGAAATCACCCCAGTGGAGTGCCCGTCAAAGGCCTTCGCTGACAGCCGGTTCACGGTGAACGGATGGCTTCGCAACTAAGAGACACGGCGTGGCTGGAGTGGGTTGCCAGTCTGATGGGGATAGCGTCGCGCCAGACCTACACCGCGACGCTGCCCCCAGACCGGTTTCATTGCCTGCTCGATGAACTTCCACTGCATCTTATTCCTCAGGGCTTTCTCCGTTCCGGACGCGTTCGTAACATCTTGCAGCAACCTCTATTTCTCAACCCACAGTGCTGGATCTACCCCGCTGGGCAATGGCCGGAGGAATTGGCAGACCGTGAAGAACTTGTCGCCGGCTTTGGTCGGCAGGGATCGATTGCTTGGGTGCGCGAGCCCGCTACTGGTTCGCTACTTCCTTTTTGGCTGGGTCCAAGGCTGCAAGCAGTTGTTCAGGGTTTGCGGCGGAACGAACCAGCGCCACCGACGCTGACGGAGGACGAGCGTTTCCGGTTGGCCGCTGCGGGCATCCTGATAGCTCAAGACCAAATAGCACAGGATCAAGCCAACCAGGCACCATCTGAACGGAACGAATTGATGGCGAGGGGCGCCACCGCATTTCGAGAGAAAGGGTACATGCCGCTTCGCGCGCTGATCCATCCCTTCCATGTGGCCGCGCTGCGCCGTTACTACCGACATCAGGTCCGCCGGGGAGTATTTCGCTTGGGCGACGACGGGAACCCACTGCGCTATGTCGCGAACAACGAGAGTGTCGCGCGTTTCTTCCACCACCAACTCACCAGCACCGTGGGCCTGGTTGCTGGTCAGCCGGTCAAGCCTTCCTATGTTTACTTCGCCTCTTACTTGAGCGGCGCAGAGCTGATCAAACACACCGACCGGCCGCAGTGTGAATTCAGCATTACCCTATGTCTGGATTTTTCTCCCGAACCGGAGCTGGAAACCTCCTGGCCAATACGCCTCGATACCTGTGAAGGCACGGTCGCGGTTTATCAGGCGCTGGGCGATGGCTTGGTCTATCGAGGAACGAAGGTGCCTCACTACCGCAGTGTCCTGGCCGAGGGGCATACATCGACGTCTATTTTTTTCCACTATGTGCCCGCGGATTTCTCGGGTCCGTTGCAATAGGCTGGCCGCTCGGCAGATCGGCTGCGTCAGCGCAAGCCGGAAATCAGATAAAGCACGGAGAAGACCTGGTAGTAGCTGTAGGCGAAGCGCGAGCCGTCACGGGTGACGACCACGGGAGCTATGGCTACCACGCCTACAGTGGTCTCGGGCTGCAATTCCTGGAGGAGAATCTTCTCGCCGGTAACTAAGTTGACCTTGTACACCTTCGTCGGAACTTGCCCCGGAAGATACCCATAAACTGACGAGTTATCCTCTGACCACTGGATGGGAACAAAATCCGGTTCAAGATTTGGGATGGGACGAGGCGCACCCCCAGCGATAGGATAGACCGCAACTACCGCGCCGGCGTTGGCTCGAAAGATGTATTGGCCGTCAGGTGAAATTAGCCCGCCGGTAATCCCTTCCGGCGTGATCGGTATTGGCTTTCCCCCATCTAAATCCACCAGATAGCAGCGCACACCGTGGCCGTGTTCGCTGGCATTGAGGGTGAAGCGTTTTCCATCTGCGAGGAAATAAGTATTGCCGTTGTGAATGTGCTCGAGCCCGGGCAGGGCAATCGTGCGAGCTTGACCAGGACCAAGGGGAGTGAGTGTCACCCGTCCCGGGCTGCCCAAGAGAATGGAAATCACCCATTTCCCGTCCGGGGAAAGTTTACCGGCGCTGCCTTCGCCCAGTTTCACCGGGGGCGTACCGTCAATTTTGCGAATGGCAACCGAATAGTGGATCCCGGCGGCTTCACTGGAATCCTCGAATAAGACCGACTGCCCATCGCGCGAAATATCTTTGGCAATGTTCCAATCGTGCCAGGAAAGATCCACGGTCTTGCTGTCTCGCGCGTTGGTCGCCATGGCAATACGTTGGTCATCAAGGCTTACCAGTGCTCGACCATCCGGTGCCACATCTTCCAAGGTCATGCCCGCCGGCAGTTCCAGGACTTTACGAATCCGCCCAGCCATTGTGGCTGCCTGCAGTTCGCGGTTGTTGCCTTTTTCGACGGCTGTAAACCAGACCTCCTTCCCGTCAGGAGTCCAGGCCAGCCCGTCCTCAGAGTCCCACTCGGGCGAAAGCACAGTTACATGGCCGCTTAGGTCTACAAGGCAAACGGCCCCGCGGTCGTCCCAGAGTGCTGGGTGATCCATAAAGGCGATCTTGTCGCCTTGTGGAGCAAAACGAATGTGACTGATCCATCCATTGCTTTGGTAAAGAACATGACCAATCGGATACTCAATTCGATCGCGGCCCTGGGCATGGTGGACTACCGCCAATTCAGCGTTGGCGTCCCAGTCTGCCCATGCAACGTCTTCGAGCACTTCTCGAGGAGAACCTCCGGCAAAAGGCGTGCGCGCCAGCATGCCTCCTTCCGTTTCCAGATGTGCCCGATGAGCCCCGTGGAGTACCACCGCCAGTTCGCCGGTGCGAGAGATCGCGAGCAAGTTTGCGTCCGTGACGTTGAGCGGCTGACTCAGGAGGGAATCACCGACCGTGGAGAACAGCTGCAGCGGTTTGCCGTTCCAGGCCGCACCGTACACAATTGACCGAAAATCGGGGGCGAAGCGCGCCGAGTACACTGTCCCCTCTTCAAAGGTCAGACGCCGATAAGATGGAGCGAGAGTTTTCTGGCGCCACTGATTACCCAGAAGCAACAGCGTCGCAACCAGAAGCATTCCTGCGACCCCCCAGGCGACGATCTTGGCTTGCAACTGCGGAACCCCGAGGCGGGTTGCTCGTCCTCCGTAAGCGTTGGTAAGGGTTTCAAGGGCAAATGCTAGATCCCGTGCCGATTGAAAACGATTCTCCGGCTCCTTCTCCAGGCAATGGCGCACGATCTGCTGGAACGATACGGGTACACCCGATTGTTCCAGATTGACTATGGGAGGATCTTCCTTGAGCACCGCGGTGATTGTGTCTACCTCGGTTTCGCCACGAAAGGCACGGCGCCCGGTCAACATTTCGTAAAGGATCGCGCCTACGCTGAAGATGTCGCTGCGATGATCCACAGGCTTGCCCCGCAGCTGCTCGGGCGACATATAGGCGACCGTACCAACTACCGTGCCGCTCTTGGTTACCGTCGTTAATTCCTCTACGGAGCGTCCGGAGTCTTCCGGCGCGGACTGCAGCTTCGCCACTCCGAAGTCGAGAATCTTCACTCGGCCATCGGTGGTCACGAACAGGTTTTCCGGTTTCAGGTCACGATGGACGATGCGGTGATCGTGCGCCGCGATGAGGCCCTGTACGATCTGCAGCGAGTAGTCGACGGCCAGGTGAACCGGCAATGCTCCTTCCGCCAGCCGTTTGCGAAGGGTCTTGCCTTCCAGCAATTCACAAACGATATAAGGTGATCCATCGTTAAGACCAACATCATAAATGGCGACGATGTTGGGATGATTCAGCGCCGCTGCGGCGCGCGCTTCCAGTTCAAAACGGCGGAGATGATCGGGGTTGTCGCTGGAAGCCGGCCGGATCAGCTTCAGAGCAACATCACGCCCCAGTCTTTCGTCCCGCGCCCGGAAAACCTCGCCCATGGCTCCGGAGCCGATTTTCTCGAGGACTCGGTAGTGACCTATGACCTGGCCAGTCATGTGCAAAAACGCCCCGCTGGCAATGTTAGGGGTGCACGTCCATTGCAGTCAACAACCCAAACAGGCCACTGCAACAGCCCAATCGGGGGAGCTTGTTCCAGACCATGCGGTCGCTTGTTTCCGAGGGAATACCGCGACCGGCGGAATCGGGTCGTGCTATAATTCCCCTTCGCCTGCGCACTTTCGAGGCAGCCTGTGATCTTTCTACGGGCGAATCCCGCGTTCAACCGACATCATTAGATACGAGGTCTAGCCATGTCTGGCCATTCAAAATGGGCCACAATCAAGCACAAGAAGGGCGCGCTGGATGCCAAGCGCGGCAAGATTTTTACTCGCCTAATCAAGGAGATCAGTATTGCCGCGAAGAACGGCGGCGGCGACCCTGACTCCAACCCGCGCCTGCGCGGCGCCATCGTCGCCGCCAAGGCCGAGAACATGCCCGCCGATAACATCAAGCGGGCCATTCAGCGTGGCACCGGAGAACTGCCCGGGGCTACCTACGAGGAGTTCTCTCTCGAGGGCTACGGCCCGGGCGGCGTCGCGATTCTGCTCGATATCAACACTGACAACCGCAACCGCACCGTCAGCGAAATCCGCCACTGCTTCGGCAAGAACGGCGGCAATATGGCCGAAGCCGGCGCGGTGTCCTGGATGTTCCACAAAAAGGGCGACATCATTATTCCAAAGAGTGCCGCGAAAGAGGATGACCTGATGAACATCGTTCTCGAATCCGGTGGAGAGGATCTGAACGACGATGGGGAGAATTGGGAAATCCTGACTGAGCCCTCCGCTTTCGAAACTGTGCTCGAAGCCGTGAAGAAAGCTGGAATCGAGCCGGCATCGTCCAGCGTAGCCATGGTTCCTCAGAACTACATCAAGCTGGAAGGTCAAGCTGCCAGCACTATGATCCGGCTCATGGAGGCCCTCGAAGATCAGGACGATGTGCAGAACGTGCACTCCAACTTCGACATTGACCAGAAGCTCCTGGAAGAAGTGGCTGGCTAAACTGCTGCGCAGTAGGATTTGCCTCAGAGCCGCCCCTTTGCGGGCGGCTCTTCTTCTTGAAGGGACGGCGAAGCCGAAAAAGTTTTCAACACAAGCGTGGAAAATTCTGTGGAAAAACACGAAAGTATCTTTGTAAGTGATTCAGCGAGAGATGGTTCAGCATTTTGCACCGGAGCGAGGGCTGGCACTTTTGTGGAGCGACTAAGAATTAACACTAGCCGCCGCCCTAACCTTCCGATCCCGAGTCAACCTTGAAACTTAGACTCGACAAGCTTCTGCTCGACCGTGGGTTGGCTGCCTCGCGAGAACGTGCCCAGTCGCTCATTCTCGCCGGGAAAGTACTGGTCAACGACCAGAAGCTCGACAAAGCTGGCGCGCAAGTTGGGGCGGACGCCGTAGTCCGTCTGCTCGGCGAAGATCTGAAGTATGTAAGCCGCGGCGGACTCAAGCTTGAGCACGCCCTCGAACACTGGCAAATCAATGTCGAGGGCAAGGTCTGCCTGGATGTCGGCGCTTCCACCGGCGGGTTCACAGATTGTCTGCTGCAGCACGGGGCAGTTCGAGTGATCGCGGTAGATACGGGTTACGGCCAGATGGATTTTAGACTGCGCCAGGATTCTCGCGTTCGACTCCTGGAGAAGACCAACGCCCGGTACGTGACAGCCGAAGTCATTGGTGAAAACGTGGACCTCATCGTGATCGACGTGGCCTTTATTTCCGCGACCTTGGTTCTACCTTCGGTAGTAAACGCCGCGTTCCCGCAGTCGCCGAATGAGCGCCGTGGCCGGCAGGTGATCGTCCTGGTTAAGCCTCAATTCGAGGCGGGCAGGAAATTCGTTGGGAAGGGAGGCATTGTTCGCGACGAAGCCGCTCAATTGGCGTCGGTCGAGAAGGTGCGGAGAACGCTGCTGGACCTGGCCTGCGCTGGCACCGATGTAATCGAGTCACCAATTCTCGGCGCCGAAGGCAACCGTGAATTCCTTCTCCGGGGACTCTTCTAATCCCTTGATCCGGAGCCTGCACTGAGCGCTGTGGAACGCTGCCCCCTGTGGTTAAAGCTTTTTCCGGCGGATTCTGTACAATCTTTCTTTCTATCTATAGCCATGGCAAGCTCGCCCTCATCCTCCTCAAAGAAAGTTGCGGCCATCATCTCGCGTCCAGCCCGGCCTGAAGTTGCGGGCATCTTTCCCCAACTGCTGGCATGGTTGCATGCTCACGGTTACCACGTCATCGTCGATCCGGAGACCGCCAAGTATTCCAATGGCCAGGAGGAAGTCCTCCGCTCGCAAATGTCCTCGCGGCCTTTGGATCTCGTGGTAGTGTTGGGCGGCGATGGGACGCTGCTTTCGGCGGTCCGAGCCACGGCTGCAACCGATGCTCCACTGCTTGGCGTGAACCTGGGTTCGCTCGGCTTCCTCACCGACGTTCCTCTTTCGTCGCTCTTCACCATGCTCGAGGCGATCGCGCAGGGCCGCACTGCCATGGAGCAACGTTCCCTGATGCAGTGTGATTTGCTGCGCGGCGAAGAAATCCTGGGAAGCTACAAGGCCTTCAACGATGCAGTGGTTAACAAGACAGCGCTGGCCCGCCTGAATAACTACGACCTCTTCGTTGACAAGGTATTCGTCTCCAGCTACCGGGCCGATGGAATGATTGTGGCCACGCCTACAGGTTCGACTGCCTACTCTCTGTCTGCTGGCGGTCCAGTGGTCATGCCTACAGTCAACGCTTTCGTGATTACTCCAGTGGCGCCACATTCGCTCACGCACCGCCCACTGGTTGTGCCAGATTCGGCCGTTGTCGAAATACTGCTGCGCAGCGACGAGGAAGTGGCATATCTCAGCATTGACGGCCAGCCCGGTCTCGACTTGAGGGACGGGGACCGAGTCCGCTGCCGCCGGTCTGAACACAAAGTCAGCCTGTTCCGCACCGGTGCTGATTTCTTCCACGTGCTGCGCACGAAGCTAAAGTGGGGAGAAAGATAAGCCAGTGCTGCGGAATGGGCCGTTCTACCTACAACTCGGCGGAATACATTTCACGTACTTTTTCCCGCCGCCGGATGACCTTGACCGACTTCCCGTCCACCAGCACCTCGGCGGGCCGTGGGCGCGTGTTGTAGTTCGATGCCAGCGCCATCCCGTAAGCTCCGACATCAAGAATCGCAAGCAGGCCGCCCTCTTCTACGCGGGGCATCTCCCGATCGCGTGCGAAGAAGTCGCCTGACTCGCACACTGGACCCACTACATCCACAGTTTCTTTCTTGGCTGACGAGGACTTGGAGCGCACCACCGGAACGATTTCATGGTAGGCGCCGTAAAGTGCAGGCCGGATCAGATCGTTCATGGCCGCATCCACAACCAGAAACCGCTTGCCATCGTTTTCTTTTCTGTAAAGAACGGAGGTGACCAGTACGCCCGCCGGCCCCACAATCGCCCGTCCCGGTTCGAGCAGCAAATGCATATTCAGCGCGCGCAAGGGGCTGGTCACGGCGCGCGCGTACTGCGCAACATACTCGGCAAACTCTAAAGCCGGTTCTTGGTATGCGATCCCCAGCCCACCTCCCGTGTCAACGTAGTCGATGTTATGGCCGTCGGCGCGTAATTCGCGAACCAGCTCGGCCACTCGATCCACCGCTTCCGCGAAGGGTGCAACCTCGGTGATCTGTGAGCCGATATGAACGCTGACTCCCGCAACCTTCAGATATCTTGCTTCGGAGGCCTTCGCGTAAAGCGCACGCGCATTGCCGATGGGCACTCCGAACTTGTGCTTATGCAAACCAGTAGAAATGTAGGGATGGGTATCGGCCGCCACGTCGGGATTCACCCGGAGCGCCACCCGCGCCACAGTCCGCAACCGCGTAGCGCACTCTGCGAGAGTCATGAGTTCCGATTCGCCTTCCACATTGAAAAGGAGAATCCCGGCTTTCAACGCCGCTGTCATCTCGTCGCGAGACTTTCCCACGCCGGAAAACACAATCTTCCTAGCCGCACGGTGGTCGGCGACCAGCACTCGCTGCAGCTCTCCGCCGGACACCACGTCAAAGCCGCATCCCAGCCGCGCCAGCAGTCGCAGGACGCTCACATTGGAATTTGCCTTGACGGAATAGCAGACGGTGTGAGGAACATCGCGAAATGCATTCTCAAAGGCCGCCAACCGCGCGCGGATGGCGGTTGCCGAATAAACATAAAGAGGGGTTCCGTAGCGCTCCGCCAGTTTGGGTAACGGAAGATCGTCGCAATACAGCACGGACTCCGCTCCGCGGAGCAATAACCCTTTCCGTTGCTCGCTAAGAACAAATCCTGGCGGCCGCTCGGAATCACACCCGGAATTAGCAGGGAGAGGTCCCGTAACTTCCTTTCGCGGGGTCATTTTCGCTTGGAAGAGCCGTGTGTGCCGTCCTTGACCTTGATTGCCACCACGGTCTGGTCATCGAACGTCTCGACCCCGGCAGAATGCTCGGCGGCAGCTTTGAAGAGAGAATCCACCACGCAATCCGCCGATCGGCCGGCGCATTCCGCAATGATTTTCTCCACCCGTCCCCGGCCAAACAACTCTCCGCTCCGGTTGCGCGCGTCCAGGATGCCGTCACTGAAGAAAACAAACATGTCTCCAGGTTTCATTTTGAACCGGAACTCGTCGTAGTCCGCATCGTCGAAAAGGCCCAACGGTAAACCGGTCGCCTCGATCACACTGTTCTTCCCATCGTGTACATAAATGGGACGCGGCAACCCCGAATTGGCCACCAGAAGTGTGCGATGCTCGTCGTCCCAAACCGCGTAGATGAGTGATACAAACTGTGCCTCGATGCGCCGCTCTGCCAGCGACAAATTCACCGCCGAGAGCATCTCCGCGGGACCCGGCTCAATGGGCGCGTGCGAACGCAGTATCCCGCTTACCAGTGCTGCGTAAATGGCGGCAGGCGCGCCCTTCCCGCTAACGTCGCCAATCACGATTCCCAGACGCGAAAGGGAGTACGGAATGAAGTCGTAAAGATCTCCGCCGATGGCTCGGGCCGGAATAAACTTTGCAGCCAATTCCAGATGTGCCAGCTTTGGAAGCGTCTGGGGAAGCAACCGCATTTGCAGTTCCCGGGCCAGCGCCAGATCCCGTTCCAGCCGCCGTTCCTGCCGGGCAATCTCCTCATACAAGCGCGCGTTTTCGATTGCAATCGCTACCTGCGCGGCCAGCGTCATCATAGTGCGCCGGTGGTCGTCGGTAAAAAATCCGCGCCGGGTGTGCTCCAGATCGAGCACCCCGATTACCTTGTCTTTGTAGATCAGAGGCACGGCCAATTCCGATCGCGTTTCCGGATTGCTCTCGATGTAGCGAGGATCTTTGCTGACGTCGGGCACCAGGATCGCCTGCCTCGTCTCCGCCGCCTGTCCAACCAATCCACGCCCCAACGGAATCTCTTGCTTTACATGAACGTTCTCGTTAAAGCGCAAAGAGAAACGATGCTGCAGCTTCTCACCCGAAGAATCCAGCAGCAGGATGCTGAACATCTGAAAATCAATCAAGCGCCGCAGCAGGTCCGCAATCCGGCCCAGCAGTTCGTCCAGGTTCAGGATCGACGTCAGCTCGCGCGCGATCTCGTTCAACAGCAGCAGAATTCGCGCCTGCTTGGTGGTGCGCGTGTAGAGTTGAGCGTTCTCGATACCCGCCGCCATGCGCGAAGCGATCAGTGTCAACAGCCGCTTGTGTTCTTCGTGGAAGTACCCTGGATCCCGCGCTTCCAGGTCAATCACTCCGATCACGCGGTTCTTCGTCGTGAGGGGAACGGCCAATTCCGAGCGCACATTGGGTACGGCAGCAATGTAGCGGGGATCCTGCGTCACGTCATCGATCAGGACCGCCTGCCGCAATTGAGCTGCCTGCCCGGTCACTCCAACGCCGACCTTGATTCGGGCGCGCTCGGCGAACTCCGGAGGATATCCGATCTGGAAGCGAATGCGCAGCTCCTGGGTTTTCTCGTTCAGAAGGAGGATGGCGAAGATTTCATAGTCAATGACTTTGCGTACGACCTCCGCGACCCGGCGCAGAGTCGTATCCAGGTCGAGCGACGTAGCCATAACGTCGGCGACCTCCAGCAACAGCGGATCAACCGGCACATGCTTTTCGTGCTTGCTCAAAACAGAACCCATTGTTTTTCCATGATAGCAGCCGCGCTTGAGAGAGCTCAGTACCGAGTACCCAGCACCCAGTACCGAGGAACCAACCCGATCCGTGTGCAGTCCTCGGTACTCGGTACTAGGTACTAGGTACTCGGTTTCACTCCCGCGGCACAATGCAAACGTCGGCCAGGTTACGATAGCGTTCGGCATAGTCGAGGCCGTAGCCCACGACGAACTCGTCGGGAATGGTAAAGCCGACATAGTCGCCTTGCAGAGGCAGCTTGCGCCGCGAAGGCTTGTCCAGAAGCGCGGCGATTTTCAGCGATCGAGGCTGATGCGCCAGCAACAGCTTCTTCAGGACGGTGAGCGTCAATCCCGTATCCAGAATGTCTTCCACGACAATCACGTTCTTATCCTTCATGGACTGATCGACGTCCTTCGTCAGTTTCACCTCGCCCGTGGAATCCCATCCGCTCTTGAGTTCCTGAGTAGGGCTGGGCCGGTTTCCATAGCTCGAGACTCCGATGAAGTCAAAGGTAGCATCCAGCTTTATCTCTCGCGCTAGGTCAGCCAGGAAAATCGCGGAGCCCTTCAATACGCCGACCAGAATCACCGGCTGTCCCGCGAAGTCACGCGTAATCTCTGCGCCCAGTTCCGCCACTCGCTTCGCAATATCTTCGTGAGAAATTAGCACCTTGAGTCCGGTCATGGCGTTTCATATTAAACTAAAGTCGCTGCCTGCGTTGGGGTGTCTCACTGCCGAATATGTAAGCGGGGATGGCGCATATTGTGTAGCCACATGGTTGCATAATCATCGCCGAATCTATGGACAAGAGGCCGGAGTCCTCATTTATGAATCTCAAAGGCATTCAACTTACGTGGCTCGGCCACGCGACCTTTCGCATCGTCACTCCCCGCGGCCGGACCGTCATTATCGATCCCTGGATCATGAACAACCCGATGGGCCCAGCCTCCGAGTAGAAGGTGAAGAAGGTCGACGTTCTCTTGTGCACTCACGGCCACGGGGATCACATCGGAGATGCAGTCGAGATCATCAAGCAGCATGATCCCCAGGTCGTCGGCATTCCCGAATTGTGCGGATGGCTGGAGAAGAAGGGCGCCAAGAAGATCGCCATGATGAACAAAGGCGGCACGCAGAAGGTCGACGATATCAAAGTCACCATGGTGCACGCCGA
>JBAUVZ010000259.1:0-2276 GCA_049583505.1 Candidatus Sulfotelmatobacter sp. | reverse complement strand
GAAGAGTTGGCGGTAATCCTTCCGTTCGCGGCGGATATCAACCGGATCCAGGAAAAGTTGGATCAGTACCTGGCCGATACCTTTCCTTGCAGTGACCCTTTACCTCCTCAGCTTTTCGCGGAATCGTTCAGTCACTCCGCGGGATATGTGGTTGATCTTTTGGCGCATAGCCAAGATGCCGGACCGGCATGGACGCTGGGCGTGCAGTCGGAGCGTGACACATCCCGAAAGGACGATGACGTCGCTTGATACTGCGGGTGTTTGCTCCCTTGCTTTCGCGGTGTGCTGTTGGAGGGAGGCTAAGTAAGTCCGAAACCTGCACACAATTGACTCTCGGGCAACTGTGAGCCCGTGAGCGAGTCTTGGCGATTCAGTCGATGCTAGCGCTTTTACTCACTTGCATAACGTGGTCGGTGGCTGGATCGCGGTGCGCCAACGACATCGTGTGCATGTGCTCCTTCGGTTTGGGGCTGGAGTCCTGCTCGGAGCCAGTTTTTTTGACTTGCTGCCGGAGGCGATTGCGGCTGCAGGCAAGCATGACTGGACCATTCGCACTACGCTAGCCCTGCCAGTGCTAGGTTTTCTTCTTTTCTACGGCGCAGACCGCTTCTTGGAGACGCACATCTGTCCAACTGGTGATCGCGAAAGTGAAGCGCGCCGGCGTATCGGCCGAGTGAGCGCGGTCGTACTATTCGGGCACAGCGCGATCGATGGAGCATCCATAGCCGCCGCCACACTCGTCTCTTGGCGCACGGGACTGATCGTCGCTCTCGGGATTATTGCGCATGATCTGAGCGATGGGCTCAACACGATGCTACTAGTGACACACGGGGAACTTGCTGGGCCAAGGGCATACGCGTTTCTCTTTGCCGATGCACTCGCTCCAGTGCTGGGTGGGCTTTTGGTGCTTGAAACGAAGATGTCTCCTCAAAGCATGATGGTCCTCCTCGGTCTAACATCCGGGCTTTTCCTGTTCACGGCGACTGATGATCTGCCGCAAAAAGCGCACCGACGATCATCCAGTTTGTTGTGCCAATTGCTACCTGGCGGTTCTCTTCATAGCGCTGACTGTAGGATTCGTCTTGAGTATTGCCTAGCGCAAGCTCCTAGCCGCGGTGATGTGACGAATGTGCAGGTGCTCTTCTTCTTCGAAGTTTACCGCTCGAGTTGTACCACCTTCTCTGACTGGGGGCGGATCTGTTTCTACCCTTTTTCCCCTAATCTGAATTCATTCTGACGACGAATTGTTTTCGGGCGGCGCCGAGCATTTCATCTAGGGGTCAGAAGGACCCTAATGATGGCCCGTAGGGCGATCGTAGGGATTTGCGGACTTGGGCTCCAACATTCGCCGGTGCCTTGATCTCGTGACCGATGTAGTCAACAACGTGAGCAACCTGCGTATCTGCGAACTGAAGGAGTGCCCCGTGCCTGGATTGGATAGAGCAAGGAATGGCAGCCGGAGATTCTCTTAGCAGCAGCGAACTGGTCTCACCCGTCGAGTTTGCCAAGAGAAAAGTTCTATCTCTGCAGGAATACATCCTGCTTTCTGTCCAGGCGGTGACCAACCTTTTTCGCCGTCCCGTCTACGTGGCCGACACGATTCAGCAGGCCGACCTGATGGGGGTCGGCTCCATTCCCATCGTTCTGTCGTCGGTCTTCTTCACAGGTGCCGCCCTCGCCCTGAACAGCGACACTGCGCTCAGCCGTTTTGGTGCAACCACAGTCATCGGGCAGTTGGTCTCCATAGGGATTGTACGCGAACTGGGACCGGTACTCGCCGGACTAGTCGTCGCCGGGCGCAACTCCGCGGGGATCGCCAGTGAACTTGGTTCGATGATCGTGACCGAGCAGATCGACGCCATGCGTGCGCTCGGTACTGACCCGGTGAAAAAACTGGTGACGCCTCGCGTTGTGGCGACGGTAGTCATGCTCTTTTTTCTGACGATCCTGGGAGACTTCATGGGCCTGCTGGGCGGAAGCGTCGTGGCCACTCAGTTGCTGCACTTGGATGGCCACGAATACTGGAGCAACACCTGGCAGACCCTGGACTCTTCCGACATATTCATGGGCTTAGTTAAGCCGCTGGTATTCGGGTTCATTATCGCGACCATAGGTTGTTACTACGGATTATCTACGAAAGGCGGCACTCAGGGCGTCGGGCGCTCCACCACCGAGGCTGTGGTCGCGGCCATGATCTCAATCATCGGGGTCGACGTGTTTGTCACTCGCTTTCTGATGCTCGTGCTGGGGTCCTGAAAATCGACTCCGCAAAACGA
>JBAUVZ010000258.1:0-1708 GCA_049583505.1 Candidatus Sulfotelmatobacter sp. | reverse complement strand
CACCTACGGTGGCAGCCGCAATTTCGCTTATGGCGGCGAGGGCATTGGCGCGAACATTGGTTCCAGCAAGTTCCAGGCAGATCTTAATAACCTGTTTAGCCTCCCGGGGCAGAGCTGCAATATCACTGCTCCGTCCGCTGCTGCGTGCTTCGGCGCCGCCGGTCTGGAAGAGCCTGGACCCTTGTTTAACGCCGTGCCCAACATCGTCCTGGCAGGCAGCTATAACTCTCTAGCAGGCTGCTGAAAAATTGATGCGCAGCGTGTTTTTCTTTCTGTTGCTCATCGTTGCTGATGTCGAACGGTTCGCTTTCTGGTGTTTTTGTGGCTGCTGCTTCTAACTCGATGCTGCGCGAGACACACGTCGGCTCCGACTTACAGCGCCGGAACTGCCGTGACCAGATTTCGCATGCGCACCAGATTGTAGGCCGCGCAGGCAAAGGTAAAGATCCAGTCCACTTTGCAGACCCCACGATGGCGCACCTTCCGCATCAGCGCAATCGTCTTCAACCAGCCAAAGCATTCTTCGATCCGCTTCCTCTTTCTTTGGCTGAGAGCATATCCAGGGTGCCATGTGGTGCGGCCATCAATCGCGCTTCCGCCCGGTCGCGCGTGGTTCTGCGCGACGTGGGGCGTCACCCGCAGATTCCGGCACTCGGCCACAAAACCGCGCGTGTCAAACCCTTTGTCGCCGCCCACGGTCACCGGCTTCGTTCCCGGTATCTGCTCCAGCATCACCAGTGCCGCGTCGCGTTCCGCCGTTCCGTTGGCCTGGAAGACTTCCGCGTCCACGATCAGTCCGTTGCGGTTCTCCACCAACAGGTTCCCGCTGTAACTCAACTTGGACTCCTTGCCCCCGCTTTTGCGCGCCAGCAGAGCCTGGGAATCGCTTTTCGATGCATGCGTCTCATTCGACCGCTGCTCGCCGCGAAAGTTCACGGTGGGATTGCCCGGATCGTCCGGCGGCGATTGCTTCCCATCCTTCGGCTGAAAACTCTTCGCGCTCGCCCACGCTTCCAGCAGCGTGCCGTCGACCGTGAAATGCTCGTCCGACGTCAGACCTTTGGCCCGCGCTTGCTCCACCACCCGGGCCAGAAACTCTCTCGCGATGTCGGCCTCCAGCAAGCGGTCGCGATTCTTGGTGAACACCGTCGCGTCCCATACATCATCGTCCGCGTTCAGCCCCACAAACCAGCGGAACAACAGGTTGTAGTCCAGCTCTTCCATCAGCAAGCGCTCGCTGCGGATCGAGTACAACATCTGCAGCAACTGCGCTCGCAACAATTTCTCGGGCGCAATCGACGGACGGCCCACGGGGGCGTACATGGTGTCGAACCGCCGGGAGAGTTGACTGAGGACTTCGTCCACCATCGCTCGGATGGCGCGCAGCGGATGATCTTTGCGAACGCGCATCTCCGGCGACAAGTAACTGAACATATGATTCTGCTGCTGATCGTCTCCTCGCATGCCTTGTCGTACCATACTCGGCTGTGGATTAGGAGTAGTTTTTCAGCAGCCTGCTAGGGTTCGAGCTCTCGCTGCTGACTGACGCAATGGAGACAGAAAAGGTGAAGGGGAGAGCTTCGCGGTCGGTTAAGGAGTAGACGTCGTTAACATGATAGGCATGACTCCGACCGGAATTGTCCCGTTCGTAATCGGGAAATCAGCACCGGTGAGATCCTGATAAGAAGTCCACGTAGAAGAGACATCC
>JBAUVZ010000257.1:0-19092 GCA_049583505.1 Candidatus Sulfotelmatobacter sp. | reverse complement strand
GGCGCGGCGGGTGATTCATCCGCACGTCCTCGAGCAGCGGCAATGAGGGCGACAAGGCCGGCCATTGTTGCGACAACCAAGAAGAATGTGAAGTGTTTCATAAAGGGTTCCTCCTTTGGGCGAGCATTTTACTCCAATGCAATAGGTTTGGCCGGACTGGCCGGGCTGGGAATTGATAGGTGATGTAAACAATTACACTCATTGAGGTTTGGCTCGATGGGTCAGTGAGTGTAATCGCGATTCTTCGACAAGTTACTACTGTAGTTTCCTCAGTTCGTAGCTCGATGAGGTATTGTTTTCCTTGTTCTCGAAAACACCGTGAATTGATTTACCGTCGGGCTTAACGGAAAGGTGAAGAACCCCAACGACTTTACCGTTGCGTTTGGAGGTTATCTCGACCTCGCTAGGGCTTAGTAGCTTTACAGAGGTCATCGTGTGTCCCGGGTCGTCTTCTACGGGATAGTCCTTGCCATCGAATTTTGCGTCGTACCTCTCACCAAGGGGAGTCCACGCACTGAATCCATCCGCTGTACACCTATACGAGATTGCGGGAACGGTGGGAACGACCTTGGACTTACTTTTCTTGTAAAACAGCCACGAGCCGGAAAGGATGTGAGCGTCGCTGGGTGCTCGTTCGACTCGTTGGCTAAGGGTCTCACTTGTGACCGGTTGTGCTTCCGTGGTGTCCTTCACGACATGGGTCAGTGTATTTCCATCTGGAGAAACCGTATCGATTTCCGTATACATCGTCTTCCCGGCTTTCTTGGCGATGATTTCAACCGTGTAGGCATCGACGATTCGGGCGCTCACTGTGTCCCAGTAGCTTGTCTCAGGGACCTTTTGGTCACGCCCGTCCGCATTAATTTCCGGGCTTGCAAAACAGTCAGAGCAGCGAAGCATGCCTTTGGCAACTAAATACGTCACTTGTTTCGGTTTCTCCGACTGCTGCATAGAATTTTCATCAAAAATCCAACCGCCATCGAAAAGGCTTTGGCTGAATGACGTAGCAGGCATCAAGAGCAGCAGAGTAAGCGTGAGTCTTTTCACAGGGAACCTCCGGGATTCGACGCCCCAAATCTTATCGCCAACGTCCAGAGCTAGCCAAGACAGACGCACAGGCATAGGTGACGCAAACAGGCGTTAGCACTCGTTGTGTCTTCGCGGCTCAGGTCAATGAGTGAAATGGCGATGTTACGCCAACGAACCTCGTCTCGCCTTATCGGCCCGGACAAGCAGATCCTCTGCAATTTCATTCCTCGGGGGAAAACCCAGGTAGATCTTTGGGGGTGGGGCAAAGGAGATTTCTGTTCCAAACTTCCCTGGCGAGGCGAGCCGTAGTGTGATCTGGGCCGAAATATTTTGTGGGTTTTTTGAGAAGTTGACATTAATGATGTTGGAGAATGGGACCGTATCCTCTTCGCCGGATTTCTTGACCAGGAGATGATCGCCGCAATCAAATACGTGGTCGACGCAATCCCCCCGGGAAGCGCGCATGGAGCAGACGCCGTAGACAGCCAGTGAGCCGACAGCCACAAGCAGCATCGGACTTGTTTCGTAAGCCCCGTTCATCAGTAACAAAAATAAAAGCAAACCCAGAAGACCAAAAAACACAAATGGACCAATCTTGATGGGAGGCGTGTACGGCGCTGAGATCCTTTGCAGAGCACCATTGGGGACGTCGGAGCCCAGCTTCCGTGACAAATACGGCCAGCCGATAATTAACGTGCCCCAAAGGGGAAAAAATAGGCGCAGGGAGGTAATGGGACTGACCAACCCAATACCCGTGGCGACCATGAGCGCGAACAGGAGCGTGATCGCGAAGCGCCGCAGCGGAAGTGAGAATCGCGCGTAGAAGCTCATTTGATGCCGTATTTCTATGTCCAAGCATAAAGAATGATCCGCGAGATTCAAGTTACTACGGGTTTGGTTTCCCGCTCCGAAGCATCGAAAAGCGGCATTCCAGAGTGGATCAACTTGCCAATGCGCCGCAGGCTGCAGCATAAGATCGAAGAACCCGTCGAATGTGGTGGCCGATGAGAGCCGCAGCATGATTCTCCAGTGCACCCTGGCGAATCGCCTCGTATTCGAGCGGGAGATATTGGCTCAGCAAGGTCAGCGGGCAGGAAAAGCGGGCGAGATTGTTTAGGAGGAGCTTCACTTCTTCCTGTACAGAAGGTTGGGGCCAATAATAACGACAGCGGTCACTGAAACTGAAAGCGCGCGAGAGGCGTAATTCGTTGTCGTCGCCGCGATAATACGAGCGCCAGTACGCCGGGTTGCGAAGCATTTCGGAGTCGAGCGCCTCCCGCACTTGCGACGATCTCACTTCGCGCTTGTGGCCGAGCATCTCGCGTTCCAGGTTGCTCAGGGCAAAGATTGCTTCTCGATAAGCGAACGTAAGCCAGGGGCCGACCTTCAAGATTGCAAAATGATCCTCCACCATCTCTGCCAGAGCTGCCGGGGCCTGGTAGTCGGTGGAATGGGCCTCATAGACAAGGGCAGGACTTGCGGGCAATCCTGCCGACAGTGAACGCACCTTCCGGCGATCGTAGTCGAAAACCCTGGCGTCGCCGAATTCCACGGCAGGTTGAACGACTAGCCCGATGACGTTTTCCCAAGCGGCGAACAAACCACGCGCGCGAAACGCGGAGTGAAAAATATCCAAGGTGCGATGAACATCTTCAATCTTCGTTGGGACTGGACACTCCCCCTCGGCCACTTCTCCGCCCGGAGCCGGGACCTCCGTTCCAATCACGTAAAGCGGTCTCGGCGAACCAGCCGGCATTTCCTCGGAAGCTCCTTCCGCAGCCTGGCATAAAATGGCAGCGCGTTCCGCAATGGTTTTCTCATCGAGAATCTCCGTGTCGTCACCACATGGCATGCTCGTGTCCAAGTGGATCTTCTGATATCCCGCATGAACGCAAAGCTGAGCCAGGTCGCAAGCCTTCGCCATTGCCCTAGCCGACGGTTCACTGCGCCAGGCAAACGGACCCAGGTGGTCCGCTCCGAGTAGGACGCGACCTGCTGGCAATCCGGCTGAGGCGGCAGCGCCACGAATTGAATCAGCGAATTGCTGCGGCATCGTGCCGGTGTATCCGCCGAACTGGTTTACCTGGCTGGAGGTCGACTCAACGTGAAGACAGTTGCCGTCTTCGATCGACTGTTGAATGGCCGCATCGAGCACAGCGGGGTGCGCGGAGCAAACTGCGTAACTGCCGACAGCTTCGCCGCTGCGATTTCGCTTGATGATGCTTTGCAGATATTTGCTCGGGCCTTCCGCAACTGTGGGACGATCGCTCTCGATGGGATTAGGCCTGTGATCCATCTTCATCTTCATCGCTTTCGCATTATAGATTCTTGGGTTGAGTATTCGCTTCACTGAGGTTGTCCCAATGAAGTAGTATGCGGTGACGCTCATGCACAGACAGGGGGATTGCTGCCGTGCCGAAAAGAACTCGAAGACCGGTTTTCATAGTTGGACTAGCACTCACCGCTGGCATACTGATGGCCGCAGCGCCGTGTGTGGCCCAGCAACTGACGAACAACGAGCTGTCCGTGACGGTCAACGCGCAGGAGGGATCGTACCAGCTGTCTTTCCATGAAAGTCAGCACGACGGCCAGCGCGACGGTCAGCCCGTGCTCAGGTCCAGTGTGGCAGCAGAGGTTGACCACCAGTGGCTTCGCTCGAGCGATTACCCGCGGCGCCAGGCTTCGGAGTCTAGCTTTGAAGATGATCTCGGCCCCGGCCAAGAGGTCACGGTCACTTGCAGCGGACTGGACGGCAAACCCGATCTGGTTTACGTGCTTCAACTCTACAAACAACGTCCTTATGGCACGGTTCAGGTCAAGGTGCAAAACAGCGCAGGAAAGCAAGTAACTGTGCAGGCCATTCGGAGTGTGGAGGCCATGGGTGAGCCGATCCTCAATCTGGGTGGTAGTCAATCGGCCGACCGAGTTCTCTCTGACAGTTTCAGCGAAGATTGGCCGGACCTGGCGCTTTACGACCTCGGGGAAGCGCCCGGCGGGCTGCATCGCGGCGCAGGGAGCCAACTCATCTACAACCGGGAGAGTAAGCGGAGTTTATTTCTTGGCGCGCTCACCTCAGACCGATTTCTGACCCTGCTGCATCTGAAAGCTGAGGGTACGGGAGCAAAGGCCAAGATCGCATCCTTTACCGTTGAATCCACCGGAACCACGGAAATCCAGAAGGAGTTCGACCTGAAGGATTCTCCCGCGGACGACCAGGTCGAATTGAGCCTTCCGCTAAAGCCCGGAGAAAGCATGGTTTCGGAGCGATTGATGTTCGAGGCCGGACCGAATTACCACGATCAACTGCTAGCCTACGGTGATGCGGTTCGTCGTCTGCGCCATGCGCGGGTCTCGAGTGAGACTCCCATCGGCTGGTGGAGTTGGACGGTCTACTATGGCGCCATCAACGAAGGCGAAGTCTTGGCCAATGGTGACTGGCAAGCCGAACATCTGAAGTCTTTGGGGTACATGTATTTCCAAATCGATGAAGGGTATCAGTATGCTCGCGGTGAATTTGCAACTGCGAATGCAACACAATTTCCAGATGGCATGCGGTTTGTCGGGCATTACCTTACCGGGAAGGGGCTGACCTTCGGCGTATGGACGGCGCCGTTTGAGGTGACAACCCGGGCTTGGGTCTATGAGCATCACAAAGACTGGCTGGTGCACAATGCCAAGGGAGATCCCATCCCGATTGGCGATGTCTGGAATCAAAAGACGGATACGCTTTACGCGCTGGACACAACCCATCGCGGAGCCCAGGAGTATATGCGGGACACTTACCGGAAACTCGTCCGTGAATGGGGAGTCCGGTTCATCAAACTCGACTTCATGGATACCACCGCGATCGAGGGTTACCATTACCGCCCCAACACCACAGCCCTCGAAACCCAACGCATCGGCCTGCAGATAATCCGCGATGCCGTGGGGGACGAAGTGATCTTGGACAAGGACGGAAGTCCCATGCTCAATCCAGTGGGACTGGTAGATACGGGCCGGATCTCCGCGGATACTGGCCACAGTTTTGAGAGAACCAAGAATGCGGCTTCTGGCATCGCGGCCCGCTTCTATATGCAGCGTAATTTCTTCGTCAATGATCCGGACGCCTTCAACGTCACCGCAACCCATCTCATGGAGCATGCCCACGAACACTCTTCGATTACGCTGGGCGCGGCCGAGGCGTCGATCGCACTCTCCGCGGTATCGGGCGGCATGTATGAGATTGGTGACGACATGCTGGTCCTGGGCTCAGAGAAGGATCGGCTGGCACTGGTTGAAAACCGGGATCTGCTGAATATGCCCAAAGTCGGCCGGGCTTCCACGCCTGTAGACCTGATGACCTACGAGCCCGAGGATGCGCAGCCCAGCATTTTCATCCTCCGGGAAGATCAACGACAGGCCATACTGACAGTCTTCAATTGGACGAACACGGTGCGCTCGCACACGCTAAAACTGGCGGACCTCGGCCTGCCTGCCGGCCACACGTTTGCGGCGACGGATGTGCTGAACCAGAATGCGACGGTTAAGCTCGATGTTGCAGCAGTGCACCTGGAGAACCAGCCACAGTCAGTGAGGGTAATCAAGCTTATCGACAACAGCGTGGCCGCGGCTGCGCCAACCGTGACGGCGCAGGTGCCCGCAGCGGCAAATGCCGGTGAGACGATCACGCTTTCGGCGGTCGCCGAAGCTGGCGGTGTGCCCGCAGTGGCTTACCACTGGGACCTCGGCGATGGCACGGGCGCGGATAGCTCCAAGGTATTTCATGCCTACACTCGCGCGGGGGAATTCGCGGTCCGCCTCACAGTGGACGGAGTGGACGGCGTACCGGCCCACCAGAATTTCACCGTCAAGGTAAGCGGCATTTTAAAGGCGCACTCTAACCTTACTGACAATCGACGCTTCGTAGAGCCAAACGACCGCTGAGCTTTTTCGCCGAGCTCAGGCAAGGTCGTAGCGATCAAGGTTCATTACCTTGTTCCACGCAGCCGCGAAGTCCTTCACAAACGCCTCTTTCGAGTCGTCACTCGCATAGACCTCTGCGATTGCGCGGAGCTGGGAGTTCGAACCGAAGACGAGATCGACGCGCGTGCCGGTCCACTTGAATTTGTCCGTCGCCCGATCGCGCCCCTCAAACACGCCCTCGGATGTCGAGGAGGCTTGCCACTTCGTATTCATGTCTAGCAGGTTGACGAAGAAATCATTGGTCAGCGTTTCGGGCCGCTTGGTGAAGACGCCGTGTTTGGACTGCCCGAAGTTGGCATTCAGGGCGCGCATGCCGCCGACGAGAACCGTCATCTCGGGGGCAGTCAGGGTCAGCAACTGCGCCCGATCTACCAGTAACTCCTCAGCCGACAGAATCTGTCCGCTTCGGAGATAGTTGCGGAACCCGTCAGCGATAGGCTCCATCACGGCGAATGAGTGCACGTCGGTCTGCTTCTGCGAAGCATCCGTGCGACCCGGCGAAAAGGGAATCTTCACTTTGTGCCCGGCCTTTTTCGCAGCTTCCTCGACGGCTGCGCAGCCGCCCAGAACGATGAGGTCGGCGAGCGAGACCTGCTTTCCTTTGTTTCCGCCTTTGTTCCCATTGGAGTGGGGGCCGTTGAAATCCTTTTGGATCGCCTCCAGCTTCTTGAGAGCCTTCGCCAGTTCGGCAGGCTGGTTCACTTCCCAATCCTTTTGTGGCGCGAGGCGAATGCGCGCCCCGTTCGCCCCCCCGCGCTTGTCGGAGCCGCGGAACGACGCTGCCGATGCCCAGGCAGTGGTGACAAGTTGGGAGATCGACAGTCCGGATTTGAGGATCTTCGCCTTCAGGGCAGCAATCTCCTTCTCCCCGATCAATTTATGATCGACGGCGGGAACAGGGTCTTGCCAAAGCTGGGGCTCCTTCGGAACGAGCGGGCCCAGATAGCGCGAGATCGGCCCCATGTCGCGGTGCGTCAGCTTGAACCACGCCCGGGCAAACGCGTCTGCGAGCTGATCCGGATGCTCGTATAAGCGCCGTGAAATCTTTTCGTAAGCAGGATCGAACCGCAAAGAGAGGTCCGTGGTGAGCATGGAGGGTGCATGACGCTTTGAGGGATCGTGCGCATCGGGCACCTTACCGTTGCCTGCGCCATTTTTCGGTGTCCACTGATGCGCACCGGCTGGACTCTTCGTCAGTTCCCATTCGTAGCTGAACAGGTTGGTGAAGAAGTTGTTGCTCCACTTCGTAGGCGTCGTGGTCCAAATGACTTCGAGGCCGCTGCCGATCGTGTCACCACTATGACCTTTGCCAAGTTTATTCTTCCATCCCAGGCCTTGATCCTCGATATCGGCGCCTTCTGGATCGTTGCCTACATATTGAGCGGGAACGCCCGCGCCGTGGGTTTTGCCGAAGCTGTGGCCGCCGGCGATGAGCGCAACGGTTTCTTCGTCATCCATCGCCATGCGGGCGAATGTCTCGCGGATATCCCGCGCTGCAGCAATCGGGTCCGGCTTTCCATTCGGTCCTTCCGGGTTCACGTAGATCAGGCCCATTTGCACGGCAGCGAGAGGTTTCTCGAGAGCACGATCACCGGAGTAACGCTCGTCCGCCAGCCACTTGCCCTCAGGTCCCCAGAAAATGTCCTCTTCGGGCTCCCAGACGTCCTCGCGCCCGCCGCCAAAACCGAACGTCTTAAAGCCCATCGAATCGAGGGCGACGTTGCCGGCGAGAATCATCAGGTCGGCCCAGGAAATTTTCCGCCCATACTTCTGCTTGGTCGGCCACAGCAGCCGGCGCGCCTTGTCGAGGTTCACGTTGTCAGGCCAGCTATTGAGCGGCGCGAAGCGCTGCTGCCCGGCCCCGGCGCCGCCGCGGCCGTCACCGATGCGGTACGTGCCCGCGCTGTGCCACGCCATGCGAATGAAAAGCGGCCCATAGTGGCCGAAGTCGGCTGGCCACCACTCCTGCGAGTCCGTCATCAAGGCATGCAGGTCCTTGATCACGGCCTTCAGGTCGAGGCTCTTGAATTCTTTCGCGTAGTTGAACTTCTCACCCACGGGATCGGAGAGGGGAGAATGCTGGTGCAGAATCTTCAGGTTCAGCTGATTCGGCCACCAGTCGGCATTGGTGTAGGATTGGCGAGCGCCGTGCGCTACTGGGCACTTCGATTCGGTTGCGGTGTTTTTTTCCTTAATTTCGGGGACAACACTTCCTGATGAACTTGCGAGTGTGTTTTCCATATGTTTTCGTCCTTCGAATATGATTAGGTACTGCGTGAAAAAGTTACTTTTTGGCGTTGCAGCGGCGGCAGAGGCCAAAGACCTCGACCAACGGCTGCGTCAGATCAAAGCCATCCGGCAGATGCCGGGATAGCCGTTTGAAATCGATAAACTCTCCTTCGATGTCCCGCACCGACTTGCAGCGGGAGCAGACCAGGTGGTGATGAGGTTTGAGGTTGCCGTCCACGCGCAACGTGGCCGCATGAGGACTGACCTCCCGCAGCATCCCGCACTCGATGAAAAGCCGCAGATTGTTGTAGATCGTGGCCAACGAAATAGATGGAATGCGGCGCCGGACCGTAGCGTAAATGTCTTCCGGGGAATAGTGTCCGTGGGAAGCGATGACGGCTTCATAGACCACTTGACGCTGGTGCGTGACCGCCAAACCGTGCTTGCCGGCCAGCTCACGGAACTGTTCATGGGCGACGCGCATGATTATCGGATGAGAATGATTATAAAACGACCGGGAGCAGTGTCAACCGAAATGTTTCTTGTCGGGAGTGAACGGGCGAAATCGAGGTGCTGCTTCGAAGTTCGTAATCTGCTTACTGATCGCAGGCTGGGTTATATGCAATCTGTCCGCGGTCAGACTGAAGTTCAAGTCTTCAGTCAAGGCAATGACTGCACTTCGGACATTGCACGCAATGACGAATGCGTCCGCGCAAGGAAGTCTCCCTCCTTCACTTCACGTCCGTCACTTGCTCCCGCGCTTCGTTGTAAGTTCCAAACTTCTTCGCCAACGGCTTCAACGTCGGATAGAATTGCACAAACGTGTGCTCGACGGCGGCGTGAGCGTCGTGGCAGGACCAGCAGCCATTGCCCTTGGGCATGGCCTCGGCCGTCTTGCCGTCGGCGTTGAAAGCGTAGTAGGCCCACTTATCCGGATTCCGCGCCGAATCTTTCACCTCAACTGCGAGTCCCATCAGATCAGTCTGATAGTGGCCCTTCTGGTTGATGGAACTTCGGCTCGCTGCATCCCGTTCGTCGATCACGAACATGCTTTGCTCCGGCCACTTCCCGGAGTTCGCAAACTCGTCGTAGGCCCAGCGCTGCACGAAGACGTTGGTGAACATCTCGTGGCTATCGGGCGCGGGACTGTAGTTCATGCCATATCCAGCGGAAAGAAACATCCATTCGCGGTAGTCGGCAGGCCGGACAAGCTGGCTTTTCTCGTCGTATTGCGGCTTGGGCGCTTTGTCGTCAGGCGCGGCGGCCAGCAGCACGAGGCAGGCAAGCAGAATAGGGACAGAACACAGCACGCTTTTCACAGGAACCCCGCATTGTTCCCGTCGAGAATACTGACTGCCCTGATCAAGAATCAACCGGTTTCGCGAACTAAAAGTAGAGCTTCCCGGCTAGCTGCACCGCGTCGGGCACTACGGCTCCCGAAGGATCTACAACCGTCCCGCGAATGCTGGCGTAGAGGTTGTCGGCACCTGCGGGGGTCGTCCAGACGACCAGACCACACACCAACCCCAGCGCGAGAAGAGTCATTCCGAAGTTAAATGCAAATCAATTCATGAAAAACCTCTCGAATGTATGTGGAACGGGTTAGTTGAGGGAACATGGGATATCGGGGACGATCTTGTATTTACTAATTCCGGCGTGTTACTCCCACCATGCGTCTGAATACATCGCGAGTGGGCTGTTAGCTGCGAAATTACTATCATGAGTTACACGACGCTCGGAGGCGACAAGCCTTCGGTTGGCAACTTACTGGGCGGCCAGCGCGAATCTTCAGGAGTCCTCATCCTGAATTAGTACGAATGCCGAATCTTAGAACGTTAGTTTCAATTGGAACTCAAGCACGCGTGGAGATCCCAAGCCAAAAACTCCCGAACCTAGGCCAACCCGGAGGCTGTTTGGCTGCTGCCCGGATGTCCCGTTCACGGTTCCCACCACAGGCGTCTGAGCTGCAAGGCCCGGTTGACCTGCGAGGCTGAGTACGCCGCTGAGGGTATTCTTGGGTGGGTCGAAGTTGGCGAAATTCATCAAGTTGAAGAAGCTCACTCCGGGCTGCAATTCCACCCGCTCCTTAACCTTGTATGTCGAGTTCAAGCTGGTGTCGAAGTCTCGCAACCAGCTGTTGTTCGCCTCGTCGGGGGGCGCTGCGTTCACCTTGGGCATCACACCCCCGAGCGCGGTCAGGTCGGCTTGAGCGAGCAACCCTGCACTGATAAGCGCCTGGCCGGCGGGAGTGGGTTTGCCCGCGAAATTTGCATTGTAGTTGCTAATTAGTGCGTTGACGTTGCTGCCGTTAACGCCGCGCCGGTACGAACCCAAGTTAGTCCCGGGAAGAATGCCTCCGAGTGTGCCATTCGAGCCGTTCGCCCCGTAACCATCGCCGGTGCCGTCCCCATTGACCGCGGTTACAAAGATGCCGCCCGGTGCTCCTATGGGAGCGAGGGTGAGCGTAGTTGGCAGCGCGCTGTAGAAATGACCGATCACGCTGGCGCGGAAATGCGCAGGGAACTCCATGGTACCGCCGAAGGAAATCTGGTGGGTGCGATCCACTCCGTTCGGGCCAATGTACTGGCCGGGGTTCGAGTAGTTCCAGGCGCTGTTCACGAAGTCGCCGTCTTGCGCTTGGGAGATATACCTTGAAAGGGCATAAGACACCTGTAGGTTCACGTAACGAACTCCATTGAAGGGATTGCGCACATCTTGCTTCAAGGAGGTCTGCAACCCGTTGTAAACCGAACGCCCAATGGGAAACAGCATCTGATTTCCGCCCACATTTGGGTTGATCCCGGCAAACGCGGCACCGGTGTTTGCCGTCAGGCAGTTGATCCCCCCGGGAGCACAGAAAAACATTGCCGGTTCTCCACCGAACGACGAGTAGCCCGAATCGAGGCCTCCAGAGGTTGGCGGCCCTTGAAAGCCGGCACTTTTAAGCTCCGCGTAGTCGGAAATCACTGCTGGACGCGGCACCCAAGCCCCGTTATCGGTGCTTCCGTTCTGCGGATCGGTGGGACAAGGGGCCGAGTACGAGCTTTGGACTGTCCCTCCTGCTTGGCCGCAGTTCGCGATTGTCTTTGCAATCGCGAACTGTGCTGCGGCCACGTTGAGAAGAGACTTACCACCGTAGTTGACGGCGCCAATGTGGTTGGTATCAACCGCAAGTAACGTGTGCGTGGAGATATTGCGGAGATAATCCGCGGTAAGCACCATTCCCCTGCGAAGCTCGCGCTGGATGCCGATATTTATCTGTACCGAGCGCGGAGTCCGGTAGTTCGGGGCGAACAAGTTCGTGCCTGTCCCAAAAGGACCGGTATCGGCCAGCGTATTGCCGATGAAGCCGGGATTCGGTCCAACACCGACGGCCTGGGAGGCAGCCTGATATTTCGCCTGTAGTGCGGCGATCTGCGCCTGCACTTGACCAATGGGTTGACCGCAGAAAGAGGGCGTAACCGAAGTTGTAGTTCCGGGCAGGGTGAAGGTCGCCGGCGCCCCCCCCGAGCAGGCGGGCTGAAAACCCAGGAAATCGCCAGTGGCCAAGCGTGCTGGCCGGTCAAAAAGAACGTTATTCCAGATCGAATTCTCGTAGAACAGACCAACTCCGCCACGCACCACGGTCTTTCCGTTCTTGACCGGATCCCACGCGAAGCCGAACTGGGGGGCAAAATTTTTGCCTGGATCGTTTACGCGGTTCTCTAAGCCGGAATAGAACTGATTGTCAAACTGCGCGAGCGCCGCAATGGGAGCCAGGTCGCTGTCGCTTCTTCCGGTGTCCCTCACGTACCGAAGTCCATAGGTCAGGGTCAAATTCGGCCATATCTTCCAGGAATCGCCGACGTACCAGGAAATCCGATTATCCGGCCCCAAGCCTCCAAAAGGAAAACCAAACGAAGGCTTTTCCGTGGAATACCCTGCACCGTTACCCAACAGCACATTGGTCGCCGGATAATTCAGCGCGTTAGCTGCTCCTCCTGGCATGGTTAGGCAGCTACCCGTGCAAGCGGAAGCGGAAGCGTTCACTGCAGGCCCGTCGGCCAGGAAGCCGGCAAAACCTCCGCCCCGGAGGTGGTTCCAACCACCGCCGTAGCGCAGGATGTGATTACCCAACGCTCTGCTGCCGTCGTACTTGACCTGATGATCAGACTGGGGTGTGGACTGCGGCGCCAATAGGCCCTGGCCCGCGCAAAACACGTCGGGATCTACTCCAGAGCTGTTAAGACAATTCTCATCGGGGCCGATGGCTAGCTCGAGGGGCGATGTCGGATTAAAGGGCGTAGAGGCGGTCGTCCCACTCGCGATGTGGTTAAAGAATTTCATGTACCCGAGACGAACGCTGTGAGTAAACGCGCCGGTCGTGAAGTCGAGCCCTATGACGTGATCGCGGGTATGAGTTTTGTTGTCCAGCGGTTGGAACGCGATGGCCTCGTAGGCCGCGGTGTCGCTGCTCTGGTCATAGGAGAAGCGGTAGAACAAATGGTAGTTCTTGCCGATCTGGTAGTCCAATTTCCCGATTCCTTCTACTTCGCGGAACGGCGCCAAGAAGGTGCCCGAGTCCGATTGAAAGGGAGGGCCCGCCAAGACTGGCTGATCAAAGGCTTGTTGGGTACGCTCGGCATCAACAAAGAAAAACAGTTTGTTCTTGACGATCGCGCCGCCGAAGTTTCCACCGAATTGGTTCCTCTGGAAATAGGTGTCCGATGCGCCCGGCAGATTGGCGTTGAGCGACTGATCGCGAAGAGCGTAGTAACCTTGGCCATGGTAGGAGTTCGTGCCGGACTTGGTTACCACATTCACCGAGCCCGAGGACGTCAACTCCGTGGACAAATCCAACATCGACTCGCCGATGGCGAACTCCTGGATGGCACCCTGAGGAATGTCTTGGGTAGTCGTTCCCACGGTTTCGTCGCTGGTGTCGACTCCATCGATCTCGATGCGTGCCGTGCGGCCAAAGCGTCCGCCGAAGGAAATCGAAGAGAATCCCTTCTTAGTGGGATCGAAGTTCCCGCCATCTTGAATCTGAACTCCGGGTTCGAGCTGGGCCAGGTCGAGGAAGTTTCTTCCGTTGATGGGCAGGTTTTCAATCTGTTCGGGGTTGATTACTCCCTGCACTGTCGCCTGCTCGGTATTCACCTGCAATTCAGTGGCCTCGACTTCGACCACTTGGCCAGCCGCACCCAATTGAAGCTTGAAGCTTCCGGACGTGGTCACTGCCACTTCGACGGTTACGGTCGTCTCGACCGTCTTAAACCCGGGAGCCTCCACATGGACCACATACACACCGGGAATAAGAGAGCCGGAGGTGTAGGTTCCCGCTGACGTGGTTGAAGTCGTGACCACGTGGCCGGCTGCCTTCTCCGTGATTGTGACCTTAGCCCCGCTTACGATTGCACCGGTAGGATCTGTGATAGTTCCCTGGATGCTTCCGGTTGAGATCGTTGTCTGAGCTTCCCCGGCCACACGGAATAGCATGAGAAGGGATAATAAGCCAAGCATCGCAATTCTGGATGGCTGGCGACCACGCGAGCCGCATCGCTTGAGCAACATCTTCCACCTTCCTTTCACAAACCAAGGCATCGGTCTTAACGCTCCCACGCCGGACCAAAGAGAAAGCTAGTCGTCGTGACTCCCTAAGGCACACAAAGGGCCGAATCTTAAGCTATAGTGTTGGCACACACTTACACGCCATGTAGCGCACCTCGCACTATGGATTTAAGAAGACCATTTACTTCTTCCACAATGCTAGATGCGTGGTTTGAAAGCCTTACCTGTAGGCTGGTGATTGATTCACTTATAACTACATCAACGCGTAATCTTTTTTTCAGATTACGGAGACTTACCTAGGTAGGCGCCTTTTGCGTTAGCCAAGCGAGATAGTGGGAGTGAAGCTTGTGAGTAACAATAACTTTTATTAGCTTGTGTGCATTTGCCGTAGCAAGTGAGTGTGCCGGGCACGTTTCTGGTTGATCGTCATCGTTTATTGAATGTTTGTCCCATCCCAGTGGTATTCATACTTAGTCCATGATAAATAGTACCGTGGCCGCTGGGCCCGACAGTCCATGTCACTACACAGCCCGCACCCGAGCTTCACGATGGAGCAACAGAAGGATTCCACAGGAGCACTTGCTTCCCAGGATCTGCACCATGTCATCGAACACATTCATGATGAGTTGCGGACACTTACTCAGCGGCGGGTCGCGATTGTAAAACGGATCGCGATGATCAAGCATGCGATCGCCGGACTTGACACGCTTTTCGGACCGGGGATACTTGATGAGGAACTGGCGACAAGGTTGGCACCTCCTTCTTGCCGTCACCGTGATCGGCGTCTAGGGCTGACGAACTGTTGTCGCCAGGTACTGAGAAGGGAAAATTCTAATCCCCTAACCCTGGAGGAAATGCTGAAGCTAATTCGAGAACATCACCCTGAAATACTGGTTGCTCACAAAACACCTAGTAACAGTGTTCGGACGGTGTTGAGACGGCTGGTGTCGTACGGTGAGGCAGCTGAAGGGCGACCTAAGAAAGGCCTACTCACGTGGCAAGCCATCCCGCCACCTGTCCTTGACAGGGATAACGCTAATAACAGCGGCTCGGTTACTTACGTTGGATCATGATCGCGCGAGTTCCGCGTCGCAGAAAATGCAGATGAGCCTCTAATACCCCAAGGCTTGGTCATTCGGTAGAAAATGCGTCTGTGCCAATCCAGGAAGTGGCTAGTTCACTCAGATTCTTCTTGTAAGTGCGGGTTACAGTGTATTCCTTTCCGTCCTTAAGACGAAGGCTGTATTCTCCCGTGGTCCAGGGTCTAATCTCTTCCACCTTTGAACGGTTCACAAGCACGGAGCGATGGATACGGACGAAGCCATAGGGCCTCAGTTTCTCCGCCATGACAGATATGGATTCTCGAAGTAAGTAAGAGCCGGTCTCGCGCTGCAGCAAGACATAGTTGCCCTGAGCCTGTACGGCAACCACCTGTGCAGGATCGACGAAAAGAATGCGGCCGTTCGCCTTGATCGCGATTCGTGCGGGCTGCTGCCTTGCAGGCTGCTGCGGCTGCGGTAACGTGTCAACTGAGTGCATAATCACCGATGTCGACCGCCTCTTTAGGGCGTCCTACATAACCGGAGCAGCTGTTCCGTCTGACCACCTGCCAACTGGCACAACAAAAACGTCTATTGGTTGAGTACCTTTGAACTGTGGATTGAGCATGACCGGAGAATTGGGCAAATCTGCACCCCAAGCTGCACCATCCGTGAGTGGGGCATAAAACATCAGGTGGGAGAGGTTATGGCCCTCTGCATCGGTGAGATATGCTTCCTTAGACATCATATAGCTCATCGCGCCAGGCTCTAACGCGGGCAGTCGTCCCTTGTCGAATGCCGCTTTGGTGCCATCCATGATTTGAGCTTTCGTTTGTCCGGCCAATGCCATCTCAGTTCTCTTGTAGGTAGTCGGCAGGATGGATCTTGCAGCCGGTGGATTAAAGCAGACCGGGCCACGAATCTTGGGGTTCCAAAACTCCGGGCGGTTAAACGGGGACATCCACGCGCGTTCTACGACACATACGAAACCATTCTTGCCTTCAACGGCAGTTTCGTAGCCATGCCGCCCGAGGACCAGAATTGTTGCATCGCGAGATATGACCTCCGGTGCCGCGCTTCGTGCCAAGGTGACTTCGGCATTTCGATCGGCCATGAGGTACTGATCGATTGGGGCCATGCTCTGATAAGGTGTTGCGGTGTCATGTGCCTGCACTTGATCCATCCCACTCAGCGCGAGAATTAGTGCGAAGCTCGGAAAAGCGACGGCTGTGAATTTCCATCGGTTCATTTAGTTCCTCCTCGACGAATAAAGCTGTCGTTGTCACTTACGCGGTGGAGCTTCGACGCTCCGTCCTCAGTCTCTGCAGTTCTCCGGCACCCGAAGGGATCTCAGCCGGCCCACGATATTTCTGATCCCACAAATGCCCAGCTGAGAGTTTCATATTTCGCTTGCAACTTGCAAGTAAATATTGAACAACGCCCGATGGCGAGGAAGGCAGATCCGCCCGACCTTCAGTCCCTGCAGTTCTCCGGCACCTGAAGAGATCTCAGCCAGCCCACGATATTCCTGATCCCTACTTTCAGCACGTTCACATCTTGAGCGCTCTTCGCCAACGAGACGTAGCCTTCGTACATCGCGATCAGGAAGCTGGAAGTCTCGTCAGGGTCCAGGTCGCGGCGGACCGTCCCCTGGGTCTGCCCCCTCCGCAAAGCGGTCGCAATGCCCTCCTGCCAGGCTTGAAATATCCTCGCCAAGCGCTTGCGGAACTTTTCGTCCAGCGGAGACATCTCCTGAGCCAGGTTGTTCAAAGGACAGCCACCCTTTACCGCTTCGGGCGAGACCAATGTCCCCCGAACAATGTTGATCAAGGTTTCGATGGGTTCCCCGCCGCTACGCAGAGGACGCAACCACTTGTCGCGGTTTTGTACTGCGATGACCTCCTCGACGACGGCGAGTCCCAGGGCTTCCTTGCCCTCGAAGTGGTAGTACAGCGCGCCCTTGGTAACGCCGGTTGCAGCCAGAATTGTGTCCAAACTGGCACTCTGGAAACCCGATCTGTATACCTCCTGGAATGCCGCCTTCAGCAGGCGTTTCCGCGTGTGCTCAGGATTGCGCAGCCTCCTCGCTCTCTGTTTTGGAGGCTTGCGGCGTAACATACCAACCAGTATGTATGTTAATTATCCCAGAAGTCAAGAGTATGGTTTCAGTAAATCGCATTGAGGATTCAGCGCCCTTCCGGTTTTATACACGGGTGAATGTATTCCACAACTAGTTACCAGATGCAACTGGTTGTACAATGACGTCATGCACAATTCTGGGCCTTGTCTTGTGAGCGGAGGGGGAGACTATTGGTTGCTTCGGGCTTGTCCTATTTTTTCTGCTGCGGCTGCAATTCCACCCGTCCCCATCACATCCTTGAGATCGTGTGTGTCGGTGGCTAATTCGCGGGAGCAGCCGTTCCGTCCGACCACTTGGACACAGAAATATCGAACTCAGTAATCGGCTGGGGAGAATACTGATGTACGTCTATAGGCGAGCCCGGGAAATCCGCGCCCCAACTCACATGGTCTTTCTGGGGAAACCAAAACATCAGATGGGGATCGGCGTTCCCAGCCTTGCGGCTAAAGTACTGTTGTTTCGACATCATGTAGCACATCGCCCCCGGTTCCGGCAGCGGCAGTTCCTTCTTGTCGTATGCGGCCTCGATACTGGCGAACATCTGAGTTTTGGACTGTCCAGCCATTGCCAACTCTGTCGTTTTGAAAGTGAGCGGCAGGTGGGTCCGCGCGGCCGGCGGATTGAGACAAAGTGGAACCCGCTGATCGGGGTTCAAAAACTCTGGATCGTCGAACGGAGCCATCCACGATCGCTCCACAACGCACACCCAGCCGTTCTTGCCTTTGACAGCAGTTTCGTAACCATGCCTCCCGAGGACCAAGACGTCGGCATCGCGTGAGATGGACTCCGGAGCCGCGGTCCGTGCAAAGGCTATCTCGGTATTTCGATCGATCATCAGATACTGGTCAATCGGGGCCATGCGTTCATACAACGGTCCCGAGTCCAGCGCTTGGGCCGGCCATGGCGGGCTTAGCAGGATCAGCAGCGCGAGGCTTCCCAATGCTATGGTCTTGACTATCATTCGGTTCATTTGATTTTCTCTGGAGTACGGTTGAACTGTGGATTGAGGATGACGGGAGATTTTGGCAGTTTAGGGGTTGCCACAGTTGCTATCATGCCTATGGCCGGAATGCAGCACTTCGGGAACATCGAGGGCTTCCGTTCGTTGCCAGGGACTCTATAACACAACTAGTTCTTATATGCAACTAGTTGTACAATTAGTCAGGAGCAAAATGCCAAATCGGAGCAGAGGCAGAGTGCGCAAGGATCACAGGTCAGAGTGCGTTATCAACCTCACAGTCGAAATGTTTGGCGATAAATGGAGTCTGCTCGTCATCCGCGACATCATTTTCATGAACCGGAGGCATTTTCGCGAGCTCCTGACCAGGTCTATGGAAGGAATTGCGTCCAATATTTTGGCGGATCGTCTTCAAAGGCTTGTCGAGCAGGGGATCATCGTCAAGTCTGATGACGCCAGCCATAAACAGAAGGCCATTTACAGTCTTACGGAAAAAGGCATCGGATTGCTTCCTATCCTCTTGGAGATGGCTGCATGGGGGCACAAGTATTTGCCGTCCTCCATGCTGGCGGGTCTAGCTAAGGTCCTGGAAGAAGGAGGACCTAAGCTACGGGCAGAATTCATCGCGGAACTTCGCGAAACCCATCTTCGGTCAAACAACCAAGGCACATCTCCACGCCGAGTGAAAACCACGCGTGCTCCTGTAAGGCGAAAGCTTCCGGCGGCATATGAAACCGCGATCGCCGAAAGAACAGAGCAGTAAGGCAATCAGCTAACCCCCAATCGTGTCATGACGAGGATGATTCTGCCCCTCCGCAACAACGACGGCGCTCGCCTTCACTCGCAGACTCACTTCAAGCCCAGCTCGCCATTGTACTGTTGGGTAATCCCGTAGCACTCACAGGCGGAGTCTTCAAGTTTCTTGCGGTTCACGATCCTTACTGCCCCACGGGTATACTCGATGAGCTTTTTCTTCTGCAAAACACCAGCTGCCAGGCTCACGCTAGGTCTATCTGTCCCTAGCATCGTTGCGAGAAAATCATGGGTGACGGGTAGCGACTCCGAATCCACCCTGTCCTGAGTCATCAGCAGCCACCTTGCAAGGCGCTGCTTGACATCGTGCAGCCGATTACACGCGGCTGTTTGTGCAACCTGCATTCCCTGAACAACTGCATAGCGGCTCA
>JBAUVZ010000256.1:0-23836 GCA_049583505.1 Candidatus Sulfotelmatobacter sp. | reverse complement strand
ACGCATTTTGGCACGGGACAGCTCCTGGAAAGCCTTACAATGAGACCATAGTTTGGCTTTGCACTGAAAATAAGGGAATTGCCGGAACTCAGGCCAGAACCAAGGTAACTATCTGCTTTGGCCCGGCAAGTGCGAACATCAATCCCGACTGCGTCATTACCATGACCAGCATGAATTCGATAAAGTCTGAAACGAGGGGAAAATAGAGATGCGGAAACAACAGAAGGGTTTCTCACTGATTGAGCTGCTGATCGTGGTGGCAATCATCCTGATCATTGCAGCTATCGCGATTCCTAACCTGATGCGCGCCCGTATGGCAGCCAACGATTCGTCCGCGGCCGCTTCCGAGCGTACCATCGTCACCGGCGAAATCGGCTATTTCGCTGCTTACCCGACCGTCGGCTATCCGCTGACGCTCGCGCCGCTGGGTGGAGCAGCTCCTTGCACGCCGCTTCCTGCCAGCGGCTGTCTGGTTGACAACAACTTGGCCACCAACGGCGCCGGCAATGGCAAGAGCGGTTACAATTTCGCTGCCACCGGTGTTATCGCTGCGCCCAGCGTCATTCCGAACGAGTTCTACACGACTGGAACTCCCATCAGCGCACAGACTGGTACCAAGGCCTACTGCGCGTTTGATGACGGTGTGGTACGCACGCAGGCGCCTGGCACCATCACGTTGGTCGGCGGCTATGCCGCTTGCCAGCTCCTGTTGCCGATGGCGAACTAAGTCATAGCAGTCTGGCAGAGTACCTGGGGGAGGGTACAAAGCCGGGGAGCAGCGAAGGCAACTTCGCTGCTCCTTTTTTCTTTTTCTGGGGATTCCGAATCCGAGCAGGTCAGACGGGACTAAACCAGTGCAAAGTGACGCAATTTGTCAAACTGAGAAGATACGAGGCTCTCAACGAACCTTGCACCAGCCAACAATGGGGGCTTGGGTCCCGCATCGGACTGAAAGTAAGGGGCTTGTACAGATCGTAACCGAAGTCCCAGATCGCTCCGGTTTGGTCCTCCGCATGCGACAAATCTTAATGTCTTCGTAGGATTCAAGCCTCGGGATCGACCTGGGCCAAGCCTTTGAGGGAGAAAAGAGTACTCGATGCAGAAACAGAAGGGTTTCTCACTTATCGAGTTGTTGATCGTGGTAGCCATCATTCTGATCATTGCGGCTATCGCGATTCCGAATCTCTTGCGCGCCCGAATGGCAGCCAACGATTCTTCCGCGGCCGCTTCCGTTCGCTTGATCAACACTGGGGAAGTTGCTTATTTCGGTACCTACCCCACCATCGGTTTCCCGCTGGCTCTCGCGAGCTTGGCGGGTGCGTCCCCTTGCGTTCCGAGCATAGCTACAGCTTGTTTCGTCGACAACTATCTGGCTACGAGTGGCGGCGGAAACGGCAAGAGCGGCTACATGTTTAATGCCGTTGGCTCGGCCAGCGCGGCGAGCCTCATCAACGACCAGTTCTACTCAACCGCTACCCCTGTCGGCCCTCTGACTGGAACGCGCGCCTACTGCTCGATCCAGGACTCGGTATTGCGGCTTCAGCCAGCAGGCACTATCACTCTGGTGCCGAGCTACGCTGCCTGCTCGCTCCTGACCCCGATGGACTAATCGCCCTGGGTCCGCAGACGCGGTTCGCGGCCCGCTGTGCAGGTGACGGACGTAACTATCTGCCCAGTCCCAAAATCTAAACTCATTGCTTATAATTTGCACGAAGGTAGTCTTCCAGTTTCTTTCTGTCGGAGTGCCATGCCTGCGATTGAAATTCTTGGGTTAGAAAAAACCTACATGGTGGGGTTCTGGCGCAAGCGGCCCAAGTGCGCTCTCAGTCCGCTGCATCTGACGGTGGAAGACGGTGAGATTTTCGGCTTCCTCGGCCCCAACGGCGCGGGCAAGACCACGACCCTGAAACTTCTGATGGGATTGGTGTTCCCTACTTCCGGATCGGCGCGCATCCTGGGCCGCGAATGGACGGATCCTTCGGTCAAGGCGCAGATTGGCTTCCTTCCCGAGCAGCCCTATTTCTACGACTATCTCACGGCTCATGAACTGCTCGAATACTACGGACAGCTTTCCGGCGTTCCTGCCAAACACCGCAGACAGCGCGTCGAGCAGGTACTCCAGCAGGTCGGGTTGCCCGACGTAAAGGGCGTGCAATTGCGCAAGTTTTCCAAAGGCATGCTGCAGCGCGTAGGCATCGGCCAGGCCATCCTGCACGACCCCAAGCTCGTGTTCTTCGACGAACCCATGTCCGGACTCGACCCAATGGGCCGGCGCGAAGTGCGCGACCTGATGGAGCAGCTCAAACACGAAGGCAAGACCGTGTTCTTCTCCACCCACATTCTCTCCGACGCCGAGGCGCTCTGCGACCGCGTTGCCATTATTCACCAGGGGAAACTTCGCGGCGTAGGCGCAGTCGAGGACTTGACCTCCAGCGTTCAGGGAAAGGTGGAAGTGATCTGGCAAGGAACGCAGGTACCGGCCTCGATCAAGGCGATGGGCGCGGAATGCCATGTAACCGGAGACCGGGTCCGCACCATCATTGCCGAAAACCAGCAGGACGCAGTGATCGATGCCCTGCGCCGCGAGCGACTTCGTTTGATTGCAATCACTCCAGTCCGCACTTCGCTGGAGGCTTACTTTGTCGAGAAGTTGCAGCGCGCCGAGACTACGGCTGGGACAACCGCATGAAGACAAACGGCATGAGGAGTACGGCATGAGAACCCGCATTGCATACATTGCGTCCAACACGTTCCGCGAAGCCGTGCGCGACCGTGTGCTCTACAATCTGATCGCTTTCGCCCTGCTGCTCTCCGGAGCCGCCATCCTCGTGGGCCAGATTTCGATTGAGATCGAGAAGTTGGTGGTGATCAACCTCGGGCTCACCGCGGTATCTCTGTTCGGGGTTGTCATCGCGATTTTTATCGGCATCGGCTTGGTCTCTAAAGAAATTGAAAAGCGAACTCTTTACACGGTACTTTCCCGTCCCGTCCGCCGTTGGGAATTCATTGTCGGCAAGTTCTTCGGGCTGGCCGGCACATTGGTCGTGAATACTTTCTTCATGGCGATCGGCGTATTCGCCGCGTTGTTCTACGTTTCGCACAAATTCGTGCGAGCCGACACACTGATTCTGGTTGCTTTGTACTTCATCGTTCTGGAGTTCCTGATCATCTGCTCGCTGGCGTTGTTGTTCTCATCGTTTTCTTCGCCGCTGCTCTCCGCGGTGTTTGCCTTCTCGCTGTTCGTCATCGGGAGCTTTGCCGAAGATCTGCGCAATTTCGCGGGCATGGCTCACGGGGTCACGCGCTGGCTGGCCACGGGCGCGGCCTACCTGGTGCCGAATTTTTCCGCCTTCAACGTGATCAGTTCCATCGCCCATGAACAGCCGGTCGCCGGGCAACTGGTCCTGCAGAACACTCTCTATGCCCTGTTCTACGCCATTATGGCTCTGAGCGGAGCCGTACTGATTTTCGAGCACCGTGATTTGAAATGACGTGGTTTGAAATAAAAAATGACCTGAAATGAACCATCGCCAGAAAATTTCGACCATTGCAGGCGCATGCCTGATCCTGTCGCTGGCTGCCAGTACGTTTGTGCTTCATCGTGTCGACCAGCTTCGCCCGAGAGCCACGCTCGAGGAAGTCCTCTTCCTCAGTTCGCCGAAGGTGATCAAGCGCGCCAGCCTGGGTTATGACGGGCTGATGGCCTGCATCTACTGGACTCGCGCCGTCCAATACTTCGGCTACCGGCATCATTACGATGCCGCGAGCTACAACTTGCTGGCGCCACTTCTCCAAATCACGACCCAACTAGATCCGCATCTTCTGGTCGCTTACGAGTTTGGCAGCAGCTTCCTCGCGCCCAAACCGCCGGACGGCGCCGGCCAACCCGAGAGTGCGATCGAGTTGATGGATTACGGCATTCAGAACAACCCCAACGACTGGCACCTTTACTACGATCTGGGATTCCTCTATTACATGGAACTCAAAGACTACAAGAATGCGGCAGAAACGTTCGAGCGGGGATCGCACGTTCCAAACGCTCATCCTTTCCTGAGGATTTTCGCGGCGCAGATGGCACAACATGCTGGCGAGTATGAGACAGCCCGGATGCTGTGGTCGGCGACTTACCAGAACACCCAGGACAAACTGATTCGGGGGAACGCAATTGAACATCTTCGCGCGCTCCGCGTGGACGAAGACGTCGAGCATCTCCAGGAGGCAGTTACCCGCTTCGGAGAGCGCACGGGACGCCTGCCCACAAGCATGGCAGAACTCGTGGCCGCAGAGGGGTTGGCCGGAACTCCCGTGGATCCCGACGGCCATCCCTACAAACTGACTCCCGAGGGCCGCATCGAAGTTCGCGTGCCGGATGATTTCTCTTTCGCCACCAAGGGACTGCCTCCGGGATATACACCGCAGCCCAAATTCCACTCCGAGGAGTAGTTCATCAGCCTTGTTTGACCAGCGTTGTCTGACCATCGCTTATGATGGCGGAGAATGAACAGCATCGATTCCTCCGCTTCGTCGCGAACAAGCCTGTCGCGCGCAGCGTGGAAATGGTGGAAGGACATCGCCGGGCGCGAAGGCCGCCTCGCGGCCACGCGGCAACTGCTGACGGCGCTGTGGGAATTCGTTCGCGACTCCACTCCGGAGCGCTATCGCCAACGCTATGGCGACGCCGAATATGATTGGGACCATCGAGTCAACACGACCAGCGCGGCTGTAGGCTGGCGCAACCGTCTGCTCGGAGTTTTCCACTCGCCGTATCAGCCCACCGAGCCAGATCTCTTCGATGAAATGCTTGCGGCTGTGAGTCGGCAAAGTCATTCTGACTTTCACGACTTCATCTTCATCGATCTCGGATCGGGTAAGGGACGCACTCTGCTGATGGCCTCGGACTATCCCTTTCGCCGCATCGTCGGCGTGGAACTTCTGCCCGCGTTGCATCAGGCTGCTGAGGAGAACCTCGGCAAATATCGAAGCGAATCACAGAAGTGCTTCGCGCTGGAATCAATCTGCGGGGATGCGACCGAGTTCCCTCTTCCTGCCGAGCCAATGGTTCTCTATCTCTTCAACCCGTTTCCAGAATCGGGGTTGAAGCGGATGATGGCGAATCTGGAGCGGAGTTTGCAGGCGCATCCGCGGGCAGTGTATGTGCTCTACCACAATCCGCTACTCGAGCATGTGTTGAGCGCGAGTGTTGCGTTTGGCAAGATCGGCGGGACACATCAGTATTCGATTTACGGGTCGCGATGAATGCAGTTCAGACTGTGGATATCTCCCTGGAAATAATTCTTTCGAGACTCGGCTCTGGATTTGGTGTTTAGGCGATCCAGATTGGGAGAATCTGTTTACTTCGAGGTACCCCCCTCCCCCTCGATCCCTTGTAATCATCGGCATAGCGGGAAATTCAGAAAAGATCTATGGCACACAATAACTTGCTGGCAAAATCTTGATTTGAAGGGACTTGTGCCCGCCGCCATTCCGGCGCCTATACTGCCTCCGCCTTGACGATGATGAGCTAGTCGCGAATGGGAAGCAAGGTCAGATGTCACAACTGGCTTGTGGATTGCCAAGAGTGGTTGCGCCTTGGCACGCCGTGTTCGAGCTTCGGACTATTGTTGCTGCTGCTTCGCTTTGTATTCTACTTGGGAAACGGCGACCGCGCCTCCGGGACTCGGGATATAAACGTCCTCGCGCACGCTGGTTTTCAGATCGTACGTGTGAAACTTGTCAGGTGAGCCAATTTCTCCAACCAGCATCTCAAGTTTAAGCTGGTCCTTCTTCCATCTCGCGAGGTAGTGAGCGTCTCCGATTGTCCTATGGAAAGGGCCTCCCGATTCATAGCTGAAATCGAAGGCATGAATGGAGTCCCCGTCTTTGACGTTCCCCCGCCCCCATCCGTCGACGCTGCCGTCGCGATGGTTATACCAGTGAGACTCCACGATCTGAATCTGTAACGGATAGTCAGCCAGATTCTTGCCGGCCAGCACGATAGTCGAGAGGAGGAGAACAAGCCCCAACAGCCATCGTCAATCTTTTCATTGCACATTCTCCAGCGGGGGGAAAGCAGGTTTAAGCAATGCCCATGCTAACTGGAGACGTGGCCTCGTCGCAAGAAGCAGTTGTGGCGCAGTACACTTAAGGCTATGACCACCACCACCCTCAACTCCCTGGCCCGTGCCTCTTCCGCTTACCTGCGGTCTGCCATGCATCAGCCCATTCAGTGGCATGAGTGGGGCGAGGAGGCGTTCGCTTCCGCGCAGCGCGAGAACAAGCCGATGCTTCTGGACATTGGCGCGGTGTGGTGCCACTGGTGCCATGTGATGGACCGCGAATCTTACGACGACGCTGAAGTTGCGGCCATTGTGAATGAGCATTTCATCGCAGTGAAGGTAGACCGTGACGAGCGTCCTGACATCGATAGCCGGTACCAGGCCGCGGTTAGCGCGGTCAGCGGACAGGGCGGGTGGCCGCTCACCGCATTTCTTACTCCCGATGGAAAGCCGTTTTACGGTGGAACGTATTTTCCACCGAATGATGGCTACGGCCGGCCGAGCTTCAAGCGCGTGCTGACCAGCATCGCCAACGCCTACAAGGAAAAGCATGGCGACGTGGTGGAGCAGGCGAAGATGCTGGAGAGCGCGATCGCGCAGGCAGAGTCGGTTTCCGGACGAGCCGGACGCGTTTCAATGAGCATCATTGCCGCGATTCAAAAGTCTGCGTTCAGCATGTTTGACGCGCGGCACGGGGGATTTGGGCAGGCGCCGAAGTTTCCCCACCCTTCAGCGCTGGATTTATTGATTGAGCAGTATGCGAGGAAGGTCAAAATCCCCACACTAGCCGCAAAAGACGCGGCTAGTATGGGGCACCCTCGAGAGCTGGGTGGTAGCGAGGACGAACTTCGCAACGTCGTTATTACCACGCTTGAGCACATGGCGAATGGGGGCGTGTACGACCAACTGGCCGGGGGATTTCACCGGTACTCGGTGGATGAGCGCTGGGTGGTGCCGCACTTCGAGAAGATGTGCTACGACAACTCCGAATTGCTGAAGAATTACGTACACGCCTATCAAGCCACAGGTTCCGAGTTCTTTGCCAATGTGGCACGCGACATTATCCGCTGGATGGATGAGTGGCTGAGTGATCGCGAGCGTGGCGGATTTTACGCCTCGCAGGACGCGGATATTTCCATGGATGACGACGGCGACTATTTCACCTGGACGCTCGACGAGGCCCGCGCCGTGCTGACTGCAGAAGAAGCGGAGGTCGCAGCGCTGCATTACGACATCAACGAAATCGGCGAGATGCACCACAATCCGGCGAAGAACGTGCTCTACGTACGCGCTCCGATCGAGGAAATTGCCCGCCGGATGAACCTCAGTGCCGAGCGCGTGGGCGGCTTGCTCGATTCGGCGAAGCAGAAAATGTATGCCGCGCGGCTGCAGCGGCCCACGCCCTACGTCGACAAGACGGTTTATGTGGGATGGAACAGCATGTGCGTCTCGGCCTATCTGGAAGCCGCGAAGGTCCTTAACCTGGAGTCCGCCCGCCACTTTGCGCTGCGCTCCCTGGACCGTGTTCTGGCGGAGGCATGGAAGCCGCCGGATGCGGGGAACCCGGGCGAGGGCGCCCGCGCCACACAACTTCTGCATGTAGTTTCTTATTCCGACCCCAAGGCTGAACATCGCGAGATCTCAGGTTTGCTGGACGACTACGCAGCAACCACGCTGGCTTGCCTCGACGCCTATGAGGCTACGGCTGACCTCAGCTACTTCAGGTTTGCGCGGGCCATTGGCGACGCCATGATTGCAAAGTTCTTTGATGCGGTTTCCGGAGGGTTCTTCGATGCCGAACCGGCTGCCGCGGGCAAGAGCCTGGGCGTGCTCTCCACGCGGCGCAAGCCGTTGCAGGATTCGCCCACGCCGGCGGGGAATCCCATGGCCGCAATTGCGCTGCTCCGCTTGCACCATTACACGGGTGATAGTGCGTATCGAGATAATGCGGAGCAAACGCTGGAGACGTTTGCCGGCGTGGCCGAGCAATTTGGAATTTTTGCGGCGACCTACGGGATCGCGGTCATCCATCTACTGGAGAATCCGGTGCAGGTAGTTGTGATCGGTGATCACGAACGGGAGAAAACGGCAAAGAGTCTCGCTGCCGCCGCTCGCGCTGCGTTCGCCTTCAACAAGAGCATCCTTCGGCTGACCACGAACCAGGCGGTCGCCGGGAATCTGCCTCCCACGCTGGCGGCAACCATCCCGAACCTGCCCCAGTTGAACTCAGGAGAGCCATTTGCGGTCTTGTGCTCTGGCTTTGCCTGCCAACCACCGCTCACTGATCCAGCAGAGTTGCAGCGAGCGCTGGAATCCGCCCTCCAGAAGCAGTCCTAGTGAGCGCCCCAAAAAAACGGGGCTGACGGTTTATGTATGAAGTCCGTCAGCCCGAAGATTGCGAGCCCTATGCTCGGCCCAAGTTACTTACCGGTTACTTTGGTGACCTTGCGGCTACCCCTGACATCCGGTTAACTGCTATTTCGCCATGGGCGGTAGACCGTTGCCTTGGGTGCTGCATTTGCTGTCCAGTTGTTGTTGTGGTGGGCACGTTAGAATCGGGCCTCCGTCCGGGGCGGGAACCTGCGGAACGGCGACTGCGACATACGTGCCCACTAGTCCAAACATCAGGATCGTAGTCCTGACTGCGTGCTTCATGGGTTCACTCCTTCCACGCCCCAGCTGCCCTAAAAATAGGGCATAGTGACGCGGAGGAGAATTATAAGGCATGAGTCAAGCCCCTCCGCAAGAATTCCCTGCATGGCAAACGAGTCCGTCCGATTAGGGCTGGGTGGCATACCCTCCGGAGGCCTCGAAACGCGGGGAAGGACGTAGTTTTCTAAGGTTTTTCCCTTACCCAAAGGGCAGGATCGCGGCGGGGTTCAAAGACACACTTCAGCGGCAAGAGATTTACGAAATCCGGAATCGCATCACCCACATCCAGGAAGAAGTTGAAGCAAGCCGCGCGGCACGGTCGGCGGTTACCGCTTGGATCCGACGCGCTCGACCAGCCCAGAGACGGTTAGCGCACTCATGGGAACGACCGTGGCGCGAGCCGCGACCTTCGCCGCGCCGCCGTTTTCCGGCGTGACCGATGGCCCGCTTCGAGTACGCGACAGAGCCCGGTCCACCATCCCTTCGAACATGGGGATCAGGGAGTCCGCGGGCAGCGGATGCTGAATGTCTGACAGGCTCTGCTCCCATCGCTGGGGCCGCAACAACGTGGACGCAGCATCGCGGGCAGGACTCTTCGCCAGCGTGTAGCCCAACCAGGTGAGCAATGCGGCGTTGTACGCCCCCATATTGATCAGGTTCATCGAAAGAGTACTCAGGTGATCGCCGGCCCAGGACGCGATCAGGGCGAGTTCCACCACGGCAAAAGTCCCGAAGCCCAGGGCGATTCCGAAGCTGTGCTGTCGCCGGCTTACTCCCAGGTAGCGGGCAAAGAACAACAGCAAGAGCACCATCCCGACCTGAATAATACGTACGCAACGCTGGGCGGTCATGATGGCCTGGACCCACGGCACCGTATCCGACGAGTTTGTGGAAACAGATACTACGCCAGCCACCAAGAGCATCACCAACCCTGCCCATTTGAAAAGCACTGTGCCTAAGTCTCGCAAGGTGTGGAACGGCCGGAACACATCGAGAAAGGCTTCGTGGATCACCTTGAAACCCAAAGCTACGCTGATCGCGGTGCTGATCCATGAAACGTAAAACAAGGCGGGGTAGTAATACCGCCAAGTCGGAAAGACCACTGCAAAGGTCAGAATCTGGGTAACGACGTAAGCAAAAAAATACTTGAATTCGCGGTGCTGGCCGCGACGGAGCATAGCTATGGCAATGACCGTTTGGAGAACGGGATGTGCGAGCCAGAGAGCGTAGTACAGAATCTTGATTTTCTCGCTCATTGGAACAATTCAACTCTCGAAACAATAATGGCGGCCAGGGCCCGCTTCGCGGCACCGCGTCAAATAGGACGATTCTGGTTAGATAAGAGGAAGTTAAACCTTTTGCCCCAGGTGTTCAATGTACTCAGGTAACCCAAAGTAACGTTACCTTCGGGCCATATCAGAGGGTGGGCGTCTTGCGGATCTCTTTGTCGGAACTTCTTCTCCGGATCATGCTTCGAGAATCATGCGACCGCTAAAATACATCCCGGCGCTGGCCGGAATGCGCCTTCTTGTCGCGCTCTAGGCATCTGGAACGGAGTGGATGTAGGCGCGCATCATGCGCACTTCATCATCCTTCTCGCTCAGATCGTGCAGCAAAATGTCGCGCAGTGAGACTATGCCGACCAGCTGTCCGCCGTGGCAAACGGGGAGATGACGGAAGCTGTGCCGGCGCATGAGCGCCATGCAGTTCTCCAACTCCTCATTCATGTTGATGGTGAGCGGGTCTTCGGTCATGACCTCGGCCAGGCAGGTGCTGCGGGGATCGCAGCCTTCCGCTACTACGCGCTTCATCAAATCTCGTTCGGAAAAAATCCCCACCAGCCTGCCCTTGTGGACAACCGGAACAGCGCCGATGTTGCGTTCCACCATGGCACGCACGGTTTCGAGCACGGTTTGGCCCATCTCGGCCTGGTAGGTCTCCTGGTTCTTGATTAGGTCGCAGATCCGCATTTCGATCCTCCCGGTATCGGATTCCGAACCGTCCAAAAGCTATACCGGGGCGTGAGTATACGGCGAAACCAGATTCATGGGAAGGGCCAAAAGGTGGGGGTTGGCGAGAATCCAGCGGGCAAGGTCTTTACGCGCACACCCTTGGGCGAGAAGGGGCCACTTACTCCTTTCGCACGCCGGGCACAACCTCGCCACCGAAAAAGACGAAGTACGAGCAGTTCCACAGCGCCGTGGGCAAACTTCCTCGTGGCCGCGCCGTGAGAACGATGTTGTATTCGGCAGTGCTGCGCAGGTCTAGCTCTCGCAGGACATCCCGTGGCAAACCGGCTTGCGGCTCTGGCCCCGCCTGAGGGTTGTTTTGCGGCTCGATCACCGCCAGGTGCGCTAGAAACTCGTGCAAGTCGGCGCCGCGACCGTGCCCTGAGACCACAAACGATACCTCCGCATTCTGCTCGGAGAAATGCCATGCCAGCGACGCTGCCAGATTCACTGCTCGTTCGTACGCCTGCCCGGAAATCGCTCCAGCCGGGGGGTTGTCGAACACAATGCAGAGCTTGCGCTCATCCTCGCGGCTGAATTCACGTACCTTCAACGAGCCGGACTTGGCGGTCGCCTTCCAATCCACGTGGCGAGCCGAATCCTCGGGCATATACTCGCGAATGCGGTACAGGTCGGAGCCCCGTCCGCGCACAAAACTTTCCCACTCCCCGCGCACCAGCGGCAGGATTTCAAACAGCTCGTCGGGAGGCTCAACCGGCGGATAAACCAGAATCTCCTGCGCCAGCGCAACCTCGCGCGTCTTGGTCAGGAAAGCAAACGGAAACCGCGTAGCCACGCCAAAACTCGATTCGCGATACCGTCCACGGCGCTCGAACCGCAACTCCAGGTCCGCCGTCAGATCAGTTCCCGGGGGCAAATACGGGAAATAAATCATCCCCTCGAAGATCCCCGGGGCAGCCGAAGGAATCACGTCCACTCGCCTGACCCGCCAGTCGCGCAGACTCACCCACCGATTCTCGGGAGCACGGTTCGGCGGAAAAACGAAGGTCGCCGGCTCCCATTGCCATTGCTTGCGGGGCTTCTTTTCTTTTCCCTGGTTTGCTTTCTGCTTGCGTGCCGGCACCACGCGAATCGAAAACGAGGCCAGGAATCGCCGCGGGTTGCGCAGTACGATCCGTCCCGCGACCGGTCGCCCGGCAAAAACATGCTCGGGCAAACGAACCTCCAGTTCCAGAGCGCGCAACACCAGCGCGGAAACCACTCCAGAAACCAGGATTGCCGCCAGCATCGCCGCCACGACGATGTATAAGAGATTATTTCCCGTGTTCAGTGCCGCGATGCCGATCACCAGCGTGACCAGCACATAGACCACGCCCGCCTTCGTGACTTCGTAATGAAAAGTCTGACGCAGGCGCTCGATCGCCACCCGCCGCGCCAAGTAAGGCACCGTAACCAGCCCCACGAACGCCGCCATCAAAAGCGCAAGGGAGGCCAGAATCACCGACGCCCACAGATGGCCCGCCTCGCCGGAGGCCGTCGAAAGCAAGGCCGCCCCGAATGCCAGCCCCAATCCCACGAGCGCCAGCAGAAACTTTATCCACACTTCGGCGGTTGCCGATTGCAGCCATGCCAAGGTGCGGCCGCTCCAAGCCTGAACCGGGTTCAAGGAATTCGGGTTCGCCGAATCGAGGTATGCGGAGTTCATTGTTTGCAGCCTAGCATCGCTCCTGAGAACGGGCAATCGGGATCGCCTTGCGGAGAAAGCCTTCGTAACCTGAGTTTCGTAATCTGGGTCTCGTAAGCTGGGTTTCGTAACTGGGAAGCGCGTCGTGGTTCACATGTTTCCGGATTCAAGTCCGTGGCAACTGTTTTCGATTGTCCTCATTTTGTGTTAACCTGCCGCGTCGCAATAACCCCAGACTTGGCAGTTCGAAACTACTTCGTATCCATGGAGAAGGAGATCTCATGACGCTCAGGAAACGTGCCTTCGCGGAGTTCTTTGGAACCTTCTGGCTAGTGTTCGGCGGATGCGGCGCGGCGGTCCTGGCCGCAGGATTCCCCACGCTCGGCATAGGATTCGCCGGCGTGGCGCTGGCCTTCGGTCTCACCGTCCTCACCATGGCCTTCGCCATCGGACACATCTCCGGCTGCCACTTGAACCCCGCTATCAGCCTGGGGCTGGTTGTAGGCAAACGCTTCCCTGCCTCCGAGTTTATTCCCTACGTCATCGCGCAGGTTCTGGGTGCGATCACAGCGGCGGATGTTCTCTTCATGATCGCCAGCGGAAAGTCCGGCTTCGATGTCCACGCTGGCTTCGCTTCCAATGGATACGGTTTGCATTCTCGGCGGCTATTCTCTCCTCGCGGGCTTCATAGCCGAAGTGGTGCTGACCGCGTTCTTTCTGATCGTCATCATGGGCTCGACCGACAGCCGCGCGCCCAAGGGCTTCGCCCCTATCGCCATCGGGCTCTGCCTCACCCTGATTCACCTGGTGTGCATTCCCGTGACCAACACATCGGTGAATCCCGCCCGCAGCACCGGCCCCGCGCTTTTCGCCGGCGGCTGGGCCTTGCAGCAGTTGTGGATGTTCTGGGTCGCACCGCTCATCGGCGGCGCGCTCGGCGGGGGACTCTATAGCGCCATCTTCGGTGAGTAATCGGATTCGGAAAACATGAAGGCCGCGCCAGCGCGGCCTTCATCACAGCGCAGCATTGCTCCAGTAAGAGTTTAGGGACTATTTGCTTTTACTTTGCTGCGTCTTGTTTTGCGCGGTTAACCCAAAGATTCGCAGCGCCTTGTTGCTGCCCACGTAGACCTTGCCGTTGGCAACCACTGGAACCAGGTTTGAGTTACCACCTTCATTGGGCCAGTACCCGGCGGGGCCCTTGAAGAGCCTGGTCATTTTGTTATCGGGGTCGAAGGCATAGAGCGAAATGCCTTTATCCGTTAGCGATGCCGGTCGGGATAGCGCCCAGATGATGGGGCCGGCATTGCCGTTGGATGACACGCTGGTAAAGAAGCCAGGATCCTGCACGCTGCTACTGGAGATCGGGGCTTGGCCAGCGCCAGTTAACTTTGGGTGGGGCGAGGTCTGCAGCTTCCACACGTGCACGGTGTTGCCGCCGCTGCTCACCACACGCGCCGCGCCGTCGACGGGATCCACGAAGTACGACTCTCCGCACCAGCAACCACCGACGGAATAAGTTCCTAAAACGTTATTCGTAGTAGTCGAATATCCGCCGAGGTCATCCTCGTTCATGAGGTACATGTCCCCGTATTTGCCGGCCGCCACCGCCAAGTGCGGGACCGACCCCTTCTGGTCAGGTAGGACCAGCACTCCTCCGGAACCAAAATCGGTGTCTCCCTGGTCCAGAATGCTTTGGTTCGAAGGGGTGAACAGATCGAGCACGCTGGTCAGGCTCGGCGAAACTTCAACCACGCTCTCCTGAATGTTGGTGACACCGTCGTAAGTCGTGCCTGAGTAATCGGAGTTCCCGGTAACGAACAAAATGTTACCCGTGTCGTCGGCGGCTGGCCCGTAACCCGACATCCAAATCGAGGACAAGAAGAAGCTGTTGGGAGAGGTGGCTTGCGTATCGTTGAGCTGATTCGCGGAGAGCGGGACTAGAGTTGCCGCATTCCAGCCCAGTAGCCAGCCCCGCGAAAGGTTGGCTGAGTAATCGCAGAAGCTGCCAAACCCGGCATAGATGTTGCCATTCGCCAACAGCAGGGCCGGGCGCTGGCGCTGGTAGGTCGAATTGAACACGAAACTGGTCCCATCGGAGAGGGTATGCGATCCGGCTACAACTCGGGTCGGTAACTTGTTCGCCAGGCTGCCCAGGCCCAAGGCGTGTAGGCGATGGGATGGACCACTGCTGGTCTGTATGTAGGTGATGACGTACAGCGTGTTGCTACCGATGTCGATGACGGGGGTAGAGTTAATGCCGACATTCGGGCCGTTGTTGGTGCAGCCCAATGGCTGAGATACAGGCTTCCCTAGATTCGCGGTGAGGAGCACAGTGCCCGCGTTGGCATCGATGGCGTACACGGTGTTGCTTTCCGTAACCACGTACACCACATCGTGTGTCCCCGGGTAATCGCCCGCAGTGATGTTTACGCTTGGAACCACCAAAGGTTGCGCGTCTACTTGATCATCGAGCTTGACCGTGAGCAATAGTCCGAATGAAGAACTATTGACGTTGGCCGGCGTTAGCACGGTTTCGGTCGAATTCCAGCCGGTGCGGTAGTTGTCGTAGTGATAGGTGGTTACTGCCGTTTGCGCGACAGCGATGGACGCGCCAGCGAGAAAACAAATGAGGACGAGACTGGGAATTCCAGGCACCTCACGGACGCGAGCATTGCGGACAAGTGCTGTCATGGACCCCCCAAGAAAGCGGCGTTTGATTTTAGTGGGATAATTGACCGGTGGTCAACGAGAAGGAACGCTCAGAGACAGAAGGCTCTAAGCAAGGCGGCTATTCTGAATTTTTCCGCGCTCGGCGATCAGTATTCGGCCAGTTCCTTCATGGCGCGAAACAGATCGTTCGGCTGCGGCAAGATGGCATCTTCCAGAATCGGCTGATAGGCCACAAACGTGTCGGCGGCTGCGACGCGGCGTACGGGCGCATCTAGGTGATCGAAGAGTTGATCCGCGATGCGCGCCGCGATCTCCGCGCCATAGCCCCAGCTCAAAGTATCTTCATAGGCCACCAGCGCGCGATTCGTCTTCCCGACCGACGCGGCAATCGTTTCCCAGTCAAACGGATTCAGACAGCGCAAATCGATCAACTCCACTTTTACGCCGTGTTCACGCTCGATCTTCTGCGCCGCCTGCAGAGCACGCGGCACTACTGCGCCGTAAGTAATGACGGTAAGGTCCGTCCCCGGATGCACAATCTTCGCCTTGCCGAACGGAATCATGTAGTCCGGCCCGGGATAAGGGCCGCGTCCGTAGGTCTCGCGGTAGAGCCGCTTGTGTTCCAGAAACAGCACAGGATCATCGCAGCGAATCGCGGTGCGCAGCAGTCCCGCAGCATCCAGCGCGTTCGATGGAAAGATCACGCGCAGCCCCGGCAAATGGGTGAACATGCTCTCGCCGCACTGTGAGTGATAGATCGCGCCGCCGGTAAGATATCCGCCGATGGCCACTCGAATTACCACCGGGCAGGAGAAGACATTGTTCGAGCGCCAGCGAATCACCGAAAGCTCGTCGCGAATCTGCATCATCGCCGGCCAGATGTAATCGAAGAACTGAATTTCGACCACCGGCTTCAGCCCGCGCGTGGCCATACCTGTGGCCCGTCCCACGATGGCGGCCTCGGCCAGCGGAGAATTGAAGACACGGTCCGCGCCAAATTCGTTCTGCAAGCCGAACGTCAGTTTGAAGACTCCACCCTTGCCTTTCACCAGCTTGCGCTTCAAGTACTCCTCGCGGCTGCAATCGGCCACGTCTTCACCGAAGATCACGATGCGCTCGTCGCGCTTCATTTCGTCGCGCAGGGTTACGTTGATCAAGTCGGCCATGGTCTTGACCGCCGGCTTCTTGCCGTCGGCAGAATCGGGACCGACCACGGGTTGCGTCTCGAACGCCGCCGATGTGGGATCGAGATCGGGCGAGTACACATACTGCATCACGCTCTCGGGAGCGGGGGGCAAGGCCGCCAAAGCCAGGTCCACCGCAACCTGGAGTTCCTCCTCGACCTTCTTTTCCAGTTCGTTGATGCCTTTCTCGTCGAGAATGCCCTCGCGCAACAAAAACATCTGAGTGCGCGAAACCGGATCGCGGGCCGCATCGCGCTCCCGCTCGGTGTCAGGACGGTACAGGCGTTCGTCGTCGGAGAGCGAATGGGAATAGGGACGGATCACGTGGGCATGCACGAACGCAGGCCCGTGGCCCTCGCGGCAATACTTCACGGCGCGCTGGAACGCGGCTGAACTCGCCACCGGATCAGTGCCGTCGACTTCCTCAAAATGGAAATTCGGGAAACCCGAGACCAGCCGCGAGATGCTGCCTCCGGCGGTCTGTATTTCCACCGGCACCGAGATCGCGTAGCCGTTATCCTGCACGCAGAAAATCACAGGAAGCTTGTTGAGAGCCGAGGCGTTCATCGCCTCCCAGAATTCGCCCTCGCTGGTGGTGCCATCGCCGAGAGAAACGTAGGAAACTTCGTCGCCCTGGAACGTTACGTCTTTGAACCGGCGATAATCGAGCGTGGCGGCAGGCGGGATTTCCGCCGCCTTGGGACGCTGCGAGAAATAGCGGCCCGCCTCGGCGCATCCGACGGCCTGCAGAATCTGCGATCCCGTGGGAGACGATTGAGTTACGATATTCAGCCGGCGGTACCCCCAGTGCGAGGGCATCTGGCGTCCCCCGGAACTGGGGTCGTCGGCCGCGCCCACTGCCTGCAGAAACATGTCCAGGGGCCTGGCGCCCAGCGCCAGGCACAACGCGCGGTCACGATAATAAGGATAGAACCAGTCATAGCCCGGCTTCAGCGCCATCCCGGCGGCTACGCCGATGGCCTCATGCCCGGCTCCTGACATCTGGAAGAAAATCTTCTGCTGCCGCTTCAGGAGGATTTCCCGGTCATCAATGCGCCGGGAGGTATACATGATGCGGTAGGCTTCGATCAGTTGCTCACGCGTAAGTCCTTCGTAGGTCTGGGACTTCTTGCCGCTTGCGACGGACAGTTTGGGGTCGGTTTTTGTCGTCGCCATCCGGTTCCCTGATGAATACGTTATTAATATCCCGGCTTTCCGGTACCGAGTTTCCGCCAGACAGTTGCATTGTAAATCGGAATCGGGGATTGGAAAACATGCAAGTTCATGCCCCCACGAAATTGTGGGGAACTTTGGTCATCAGCATATCTGGCCGAGTGCTGAGTGCTGACTGCTGGATGCTCCGATCATTTATCCTGAAAGTGCATGATCCAGACCCGCCGCGCTTTCGATCCGAAAACCATTAAGCTGGTGATCTTCGATCTCGACGGCACGCTGATTGATTCCCGCCTTGATCTGGCGCACTCCGTGAACGCCGCGCTGCGCCACATCGGTCGACCCGCGTTGCACGATGACATCATTGGGAGCTATGTGGGCGACGGCGCGCCTATTCTGATGCAGCGCGCGCTGGGCGGCGAGGTGGTCGACGAGGCAATCGTGCGCCAGGGCTTGCAGTTTTTCCTGTCTTACTATCGCGAACACAAACTCGACCATACGACGGTTTATGCGGGCATCCGCGAAACGCTCGCGGCTATTCAAAGCACATCCAACGGGAAGCCGCGCAAGATGGCAGTGCTCTCGAACAAGCCTGTGGGCCCCTCACGTGCCATCGTCGAAGCGCTCGGGCTCGGCCCGTTCTTCGTGCAGATCTATGGCGGAAACAGCTTTGCAACCAAGAAGCCGGACCCCGAAGGCGCGCGCAAGCTGCTCGAAGAAAACGGCGTGCGCCCGGAGGAAACGGCAATCGTCGGCGACTCCTACGTCGACGTTGAAACCGGCTGCAACGCCGGCCTGTGGACCGTGGGCGTGAGTTACGGCTTTGCCCCGCATTCGCTGCCGGAGACTCCGCCCGACGTGCTCGTGGACACGCCTCACGAACTCGCCGAAGTATTTGCCCAAGGGTAGCCAGCAGCAATGCCAGTTCACACGTTCTTTCCGGGCATGCTCTCATGTAAACTCATCCGACCATGAGCGATTCGACGGGTAGTTTCACTGCTTCTGAGCTGCGCAAGCTGCGCAGCATGAAAGACCCTCACGGCATCCAGAAATTTCTCGACGATGCTCCGTATCACCTTGCGGATACAGCATGGTCGCCGCGGCGCGTGCTGGCGGAGCAGACGGCGCACTGCTTCGAAGGCGCCATCTTCGCCGCGGCGGCGCTGCGGGCGAACGGATATCCGCCGCTACTGCTTGATTTTGAAGCCGAACACGATACCGATCATGTGATCGCCATCTTTCGCGAGAACGGATGCTGGGGCGCGGTTGCCAAGTCGAACTTCACAGGATGCCGCTGGCGCGAGCCGGTGTATCGCACACTGCGCGAGCTCGCGATGAGCTATTTCAATGTGTATTTCAATCTGCGGCGCGAGCGCACGTTGCGGCGTTTTTCCGTGCCAGTGAATTTGAAGCGCTTCGATCGCCAGAACTGGATGACCACCGACCGGCCTGTCTGGTTCATTGTGTATCACCTGTTCGAGATCAAGCATTACCCGCTCATCACCCCGGCCATGGCCAGGCGCCTGCATCGCATAGACGAGCGTCTGTTTCAGGGGGAATGTCTCGGGAAAGCGTACAAGACGAACGCGGGTCATGCTGGAACAGACCAGGGTGAACGATGAAGTGTGGTCGCCGCTCCACGTCACGGCCAAGATCGACGTACGTTTGGCCCTGCTCAAGAACTTCGACGTAAACCTGGAGCAGAGCTACCGCGATTACAAAAAATTCCGCGCTACGGCGAGGATTGTGGGCGTTGGAGAGGCGCAGGAAAAATAGGCAGCGGCGTGTACTTCCTGAAGTACCGCTCTCCGAATTGCCGTCTTTATCCCGCGTTATAATAAAGGATTCTCCATCGCCGAAATAATCGTCTGTGGAGATGGCGGCGAGGAAAGCGGATTCCTCGCTTCGCTCGGAATGACAAATGTCGACTGGGCTAAGGACTAACAGCTAGAAGCTGCTTCTCATGGACTTTAAACTCGTTTCCGACTACAAACCGCAGGGGGATCAGGGCCGGGCGATCGAATTCCTGCTGCGGGGCGTGTATGACCGCGAGCAGCATCAGGTTTTGCTCGGCGTCACTGGATCGGGCAAGACTTACACCATGGCCAAGGTGATCGAGGCGGTGAACCGTCCGACGCTGGTAATGGCGCATAACAAGACGCTGGCGGCGCAGCTTTATCACGAGTTCAAGAATTTCTTTCCCCGCAACGCAGTTGAGTATTTCGTTTCTTATTACGACTACTACCAGCCCGAGGCTTACGTCCCGGCCGCCGACCTTTTCATTGAGAAAGAAGCAACGATTAATGATGAACTCGACAAGCTGCGGCTTTCGGCGACCAAGTCTTTGTTTGAGCGGCGCGACGCGCTGATTGTGGCTTCGGTGAGTTGCATCTATGGCCTGGGATCGCCTGAGGCTTACTACGGCATGATGCTGTTTCTGGAAAAAGGCCAGAAGATCACGCGCGAGGACATCACGCGCAAGCTAGTCGACATCCTCTACGAGCGTACCAACGGCGAGTTCAAGCGCGGGACGTTTCGCGTGCGCGGCGACGTGATTGAGGTCTTCCCCACTTACGATGACATGGCTTACCGCATCGAGTTGTGGGGAGATCAGGTGGAGTCGCTGGCGCAGATCGATCCTCTATTCAGCACGGTGAAGCAAAAGTACATGCGGTTGCCGATTTATCCTAAGACGCATTATGTGATGAAAGACGAAACCCGGGCATCGGCGGTGGAGTCGATCAAGAAAGAGCTGGCGTGGTGGGAAGTGGAACTTGAGAAACAAGGGCGGGTAGTCGAGTCGCAGCGCATTCACCAGCGAGTGAAGTTCGATCTGGAAATGATCAAGGTGATGGGCTACTGCCATGGCATCGAGAATTACTCGCGGCATTTTACCGGACGTATGCCGGGCGAGCCTCCACCAACGCTGCTGGATTATTTTCCGCGCGACTTCCTGATGTTTATCGACGAGTCGCACCAGACGGTGCCACAGTTACGCGGCATGTATGCCGGCGACCGTTCGCGCAAGGAAACTCTGGTCGAGTATGGCTTCCGCATGCCGTCGGCGCTGGACAACCGTCCGCTGACGTTTGAGGAGTTTGAACACCGCACCAATCAACTCGTTTACGTTTCGGCGACGCCGGGGCCATATGAATTGACCAAGTCGGCGGGGGTCGTGGTGGAGCAGATTATCCGGCCGACGGGGTTGATCGATCCCGAGGTCGAAGTTCGGCCGGTGAAAGGACAGATCGACGACCTGCTGCACGAGATTCGCGCACGCGTGGAGCGCGGCGAACGAGTGCTGGTGACTACGCTTACCAAGCGGATGTCAGAAGACCTGGCCGAGTATTACGCCGAAGTCGGCGTGAAGTGCCGCTACATGCATTCGGAGATTGAGACGCTGGAGCGGGTGAAGATTCTGCGCGACCTGCGCAAGGGCGAGTTTGATGTATTGATTGGCATCAATCTGCTGCGCGAGGGCCTGGACTTGCCGGAAGTTTCGCTGGTGGCGATTCTCGATGCGGATAAGGAAGGCTTCCTGCGCTCGTGGGGATCTTTGATTCAGACGATTGGGCGCTGCGCGCGGCATCTGCACGGGCGCGCGATTCTCTACGCCGACCGCATGACGGATTCGATGAAGCGCGCGATGGATGAAACCTCGCGGCGGCGGACGATCCAGACCGCATACAACGAGGAGAATGGAATCACGCCGGAATCGATCGTGCGTCCGCTGGACATGACCCTGGCCGGAATCGTCGCCGCCGACTACACGGACCTGACCGGCGGTGAGGCCGAAGGCATGCCGGAGTTCAAATCGCAGCCGGAGTTAGACGCATATGTCGTCAAGCTCGAAAGCGATATGCGCGAAGCGGCGAAGCGGTTTGAGTTTGAGAAGGCGGCCAAGTTGAGGGACACGATTAAGGAGTTGCGGACTAAGGAGTTTTTGTTCGCGTAGACCAGAAATCGTCGATACAGGCTCTCAATCCGATTCTTAGCGTGGCCGATCGTCGCCAGTACGATCGATAAGTCTCTCAAATTCAGTGTCGTCGATGCGGCACATCCGTTTGTATGTATCGAGCGAGATAATCACGGACATGTCTCGATTTTGTCTGCGGATAAACACTGGCTCGCGCAGCGCGGCCTTGAGCACAGCGCCAAAACGTTGTCTTGCGGCGGAGGCGGACATAATCCTCATGTATCGATTATCAGCACAATGGCCAAACTATGGAGCTTATCTCCCGTACGCAGCGCTGGCCGCGAGCGGCTTGCGGTGGAAGGTGTAGCCGTCAAAGGTTTCGGAGCGGAAGTTCAGGTTGGTGGCGCAGAGTTTTTCGGTTTGGCTTAGGAAAAGGTATCCGCCGGGTTCGAGGTAAAGATGCAGGCGCTCCAGCAGCGCGATGCGCTGCGCGCGGGAGAAATGCGGCAGGACGTCCATGCAGAAGATGCAGTCGAAGCGTCCAATGTAGCCGGGGCGGGCCAGGTTCATGCAGTTGAAAGTAACCAGACTGCGCAGACGCGGCTTCACCAGCAGATGCACCGCGCTGGTGGGAGCGGCCTGCACGGCATTGGAAGCGCCATTCCTTGCCCGGCACTCGGCGCGGTACTCAGTTTCGTCCTGGGCTTCGTTTTGGACGCCATTCGATGAAACTAACGGCGAACTGATCTTGGAAAAGTAATTGCGGATGGTGGCCGGCGGCAGGCCATCGAGAGCGGACTGCGGATACACGCCGCGATCGGCGGCCTCGATGTTATGCGGCAACAAGTCGCTGCCCACGATGTGGATCGACCATCCTGCGCCGAGGTTTGTTGATGCTGAGGTAGCCGGCGCGCTTTCGGCGACGCCCCCACTCCGGACGGCGGAGCTGGTCTTTCCGTTTCCATTCCCGTTGCCATTGCTCGAGCCATTGCCGTTGGTGCTAGGGCCGTTTTGGCTCAGTGCGTCGCAAACGGCCATGGCGATCGAGTAAGTCTCCTCTCCGCTGGAGCAGCCTGCGCTCCAGATGCGGAGCGGACTCGGCCCGTCGACCGACTTGCGAGCAAGAATCTGCGGCACCACTTGCCGCGTCAGAGCATTGAGCGCTCCGGGATGACGGAAGAACCCGGTGTTGCTATTGACCAGCCCGTCGAGCAATAACGGAAAGCTGGCCGGACCCTGGTCGGAGGAGCGAAGACGTTCCAGCAGCGCAGTGGACGATCCCAGGCCTTGGGCCTCAATGCAATCGGCAGCGTGCGCGGCCAGAGCGCTGTTGGGACAATCAAGAACGACTCCGGTCTGGCGCTCGACCAGCAAGCGCAGTTCCGAGAGTTCGTGTTCGAGGATGGTGCTGGTCGCTATTAGCTTATGCATAGAGGTCTTAATTTCAGTCGCCCGCTGCGGTGGCGATGCGGTACTTGCCCGAATCGCGTTCCACCTGTTGAGCCACCACGTTCATTTCCTTCTCGATCGACGAAAAACGTTGCAGCACCTCGTGGATGCGTAACGTCATGTTGCGAATGGTTTCGATCTGCGCGCGGGCTTGGGCCGAGAGGCTGCCGGGTTCGATCAGCAACAGATCGGAATTGCCCAGGAGCGAAGTGAGCGCATTGTTCAGACCGTGGCGCATTTCCAGCATGTAGCGGCCCAGCATGGCCTGGCGTTCGAGTGCGGCGCAAGCCTCTTCGGAGGCGCGGGCGCGGGCTTCGGCGCCGGCGCGGAGCACGGCTTCCCCCGCCGCTGGAATTAAAACGTTGAGCCAGTTTTCATCACAGAGCAACACCGAGGTGCGCGGCCAACGCCCGCGGACCAGTTGTGCGGTGGTAGGGTCTTGACAGACGCAAAACAAGGGTTGCTGAGTCGAGTGCAAGGGTTCCAGAACCACCGATAGCAGTTCGCGGCGAAGGGGCCCGACGATAGCAACCGCAAAATTATCGATGGAACGTGGCCAGAGATCTCCACTAAGCAACGTGAACGTGGGCACGTGGCGCTCCATTTGCCAGCGCGCGGTGATGCTCCGCGAGAACTCCACGTCGTCGGAGATAACCAGTACCGTCGGATCATCCACTTGCAGTTTCCTCTTCGTGGAATCCCGTGGAGTTGCGGGAGTCCTGGCTTTCGGTTCTTGAGCGACGCCCCTGTTCGGCGCCGGCTTATGGGAGCTCTTTCCTTCTTATTTCTTTTTGCCCGGTTGCGAGTCCGCATCCGGATTCCACTCCTGCGGTGCGGTGGAGATTTCGAATTCGGGAACGTCCGCATCCGCCGCGGCGAACTGCTCTTTGGGCTTCGCGGCTGGTTTTGGTGCGACTGCTGCTGTCTTTGGTGCGGGTGCCTTTGGCGCAGCTGTCGCTGGTGCGGCTGCCTTGGGTGCGACTGTCTTCGGCGAAGTCTGGCCCACTGCGGCCGGCTTGGCAGTTCTGGCGCCGCCGGCAGCGGCAGCAGCCGCAGCGGCTCGCGGCACGGCTGTGGCC
>JBAUVZ010000255.1:0-17888 GCA_049583505.1 Candidatus Sulfotelmatobacter sp. | reverse complement strand
CGTCTTGCGGTCGTACAGCATCAGCCGGAAGCGGTCGCTCTCGTATCCCGGCCTCTGCTGGGCGCGGTAGGCGATGTAGCGGCCATCGGGCGAATAGAGCGGCGTCGAGTCGCTGGCGGGGTTGTCTGCCGTGATGTTCTTGGCGGGGCCTCCACTTACGGGGACGATCCACAGATCGTTGTTAGTGGAAGCTGCCTCGTTCTTGTCGTGATTTGAGGTGTAGCAAATCTCCTGCCCATCGGGCGAGAAGGCGTAGTTGTCCTGCCCGCCGAGCGAGAACACGGGCGCGTCATAGTCTCCGGGCGTGAGATCGCGGGCGGCACCCGCCGGACAGCCGGCGGTTGTTCTCGCACAAAGTTCGACGTCGACCACGAGAATGTGGCTGCGCTTGCCTTCTTTGTACGCATTCCAGTGCCTATAGAGCAATCGATCGAAGACCAGCGCCTTGACCTTCGACTCCTCATGTCGTTTCAGCATCCTGGCATTGCAAACTTCCCCTTCGGGCGAACCGTCGCATTCGGGATAGACGTCTGAAGTGAAAAGAACGTTTTTCCCATCAGGCGACCAAAGTTCGCCCCCGGCTTCGGTCGCAATCGAAGTCAGCTTGCGCGTGCCGGTGACGGCTCGCGCCGCACCGTCGAAATCAGCAATCCAAACCTGCGATCCGCCTTCCTTGGTCGAGAGAAAAGCAAACCTCTTCCCATCCGGCGCCCAGCGCGGACGGTCCGAATCCTGATCGGCGATGATCTCTCGCTCCTGACCCCCGGCCGCAGGTACGATCCAGATGTGCGGCGTCTTCGTGTTGGCTTCGAGATCCACATCGACCACGTTGAAGATCACCCACTTGCCATCAGGCGAAATCTCAGGCTCGCCTACACGCTTGAGTTTCATCATGTCTTCGAAAGTGAAAGGATGCTTGGCCTGCGCGAAGGCGGCGAAAGAAAAAGGGATGAGGACAAGAAAAACAAGAAAGAAACGGCGCATGACGACTCTCCTCGGCAAACCGATCAGTGTAGCAGCGGAGAGCTGCTGGCTTCTAGCTTCTGGCTTCCGGGACGCGGCAAACCCTTTTGGTCATCCGGCATCCAACTAAGTGACAGAACTGCAGCGCCCTGCCCTCGGCGCCGCTGAGCGGAGAGGGGTCGGGGGAGGGCCGCCGCGGTACAAGAAGTTGCAAGCAACCTCTCTACAGAACACCCAAATCCAGTAAACTATGGGTATGAGACTGGCTTGCCGGAGTGCTCTCCTATTCCTCGCCACCACCTTCTTGGCGGGTGTGCTGGCCACCTTGCCCGCCGCCGCGCAGGAAGGTCCGTTGGAGAACACGCCGCCCACAGGCATCACGCCCGAGGAAATCATCCAGCGCTTCGCGGCCAAGGAAAAGGAATTCAAAGAAGCGCGCGATCATTACACTTACCGGCAAGACATCACGGTAAAGACGTTGGACGGCAGCACCACCACGGGCGAATACCACGAAGTTTTCGATGTGCTGTTCGACGACAAAGGCCGGCGCATCGAAAACGTAGTGTTTGCGCCACAGTCAAGTCTGGAACAAGGCGGCCTTTCGCTTGATGAGGGCGATGTTCAGGATTTCCGCAATCGTCTGCCTTTCGTCCTCACCAGCGATGAGATTCCGGAATACAACATCCTCTATGTGGGTCAGCAGCAGGAGGACGAGTTGCGCTGCTATGTTTTCGACATCGCGCCAAAACAGATTGTGGGCAAGAAGCGGTATTTCCAGGGGCGGATCTGGGTATACGATCAGGATTTCCAAATCGTAAAAACTTACGGCCAAGCCGTGCCGGAAACCAAGGATACGAAGAAGAAAGGCAAGGAAGAACATCTCTACCCCAAGTTCACCACCTGGCGTGAGCAGATCGACGGCAAATATTGGTTTCCAACTTACACCCGCGCCGATGACACGCTGCACTTCAACCTCAATGATATTCACATTCGCGAGATCGTGAAGTACGAGGACTACAAGCGCTTCGGTTCCAGCGTGAAGATTCTGGCTGGCAAGGAGGTCCCAACCTCAGACCAGAAGGATCAGACTCCGGCTCCAAGTGGGAAGAAAGCGGACGCGGCGAATCCTCCGCCCCCGCAGAAGTAGCGGTCAGCTAGTAGAACAAATACTTCCGCCACTTATCGTCGGACCTGCCCATGAGCCGCATGATGTGACGGCTGGTATGTAAGTTGAAGGCGCGGGGTTCGCGCATCAGCTTCATACCGGCTTCCGGGGGAAACTGGTTGCCCTTCCGGCGGTTGCAGGGATGGCAGCAAGCGACAAGGTTCTCCCAGGTGGAGGAGCCTCCACGGGAGCGGGGAATCACGTGATCCAGCGTCAACTCACCCGACGGCAGCACCGTCGCACAATACTGGCAGGTGTTGCGGTCGCGCAGCAGGATATTCTTCCTCGACAGAGCGCGGCTCTGATGCGGGATACGGCGGTACTCCAGCAGACGTATCACCGAGGGTACGCGCATGGCGATGCGCGCTGCATGCAGGAAGTGTCCATTCTCCTCTTCCGTCATGGCCACGCCCTTGAGCACCAGGACCAGGGCGCGGCGTGCCGCGCAAACATTAATGGGTTCGTAAGATGCATTCAGCACCAGCACCGGCGCGTGCAGCGCGTTGCCGTTGCTGTCGCGATGCATCGCCGCCGCGGCGAACATGCCGCCGGCGTGGCGGCCTGTTGATCCTGCCCCGGGTTCGATCCTGGCTGACATACTCTTAGGTTCCCACGGCTTTAGCCATTGGAACGGCTTCCGCTGCGATCCTTTCCTCCATCTGACTGCCTTTGTGGTCTGGTCCGATCTCCGCATGCTGCGCCGAGATTTTCAGGGTTCGCGCCACGGTCGCGACCCAAACCTTGGTTGCGCCAGCGCGCCGCAAAACCCGCGCGCATTCGGAAACGGTGGTACCGGTGGTATAAACGTCGTCCACCACCAACACTTCGCGGCCCCTCACTTCTTCCGGCTGCGCAACTCCGAACGCACCCCGCAGATTCTCGCGGCGCTGGTGGCTGGTGAGGCCAATTTGCGATGCGGTTTCGCGCTTTCTCTCGAGCACTCCCACGCACAAACGCAGGCGATCTCCCCGCCTGACTTTCATGGCCGCGCGTGCAATCAGTTCAGCCTGGTTGAAGCCGCGCTGGTGACGCTTGGTGCGGTGCAACGGCACAGGGATCACAGCCAAGGAGTCCGCCGTGAACTCAGGTTCGAGCGTCGCGATCGCTTCGGCCAGCATTCGTCCGAGAACGTTCGCAGCCGGGCGCACGCCGTCATACTTCAGCAAATGAATTAGCTCGCGCAGCCCGCTCTCGTAGCTGCCATATGCGGTCGCGCGCGCGAAAGAGGGTTCAATCCTGCGGCACAACCCGCACCGGGGTTCGTCTGGAGCGCCGGTAAACGCGTAAGAAGAAAACAGCCGCTCGCCGCAAATGGTGCAGACTCCGCCCGGGATGGGGAGCATGGCGTCGAGGCATTCTTGGCAAACCGGGAGACGTGAAATCTTCACCAGTGGCGTTCCGCAAATGCGGCAGTCGGAGGGAAACAAAACAGCGAAAAGACTTTCGGCAATCTGGCCTGTCCAAGTTCGACCGACCCAAGCTTGCCAAGCTTGGCTAAGCTGGACTTCGCCGATCCGGACTCCGCCGATCCCGATTCCTTCGGTCCCGGAAGCAATAGAAGGGCTTGCCACTGCAGCTTTGGCCTGGCTAGCCCGAGTTCTGTCCCCACTACTGCTGAAGACGGCCTCCGTGTGGCCCGCAGAAAATCCTTCTTGGGCGGGCGACTGTGCGACTACCTGCTTGACTAGCAGTATAGTGGCGGCCGGGTCCGCTAGGCAACGTTACGATCGGGTCGAGGCGCCGCGGTCGGCACCTTCTTGTTCGGTTCCGGGAGCCGCTCCTTCACCGGGACGAACACCAAACGATAGTCCCGCCGGAAGCATTCCGCGCAGCGCACCGGCTGCAAAAGAAAAAGCGGCAGGAGCCAACGTTCGGAGAATGTCCGGCGCCGCGAGCGGAATCCAGTCTCGCTGCCGCAATCGTCGCAGTGGAATTCAAGGTATTTCTGGAACCATACCTGGTCAGGGGAGTTCTTTACCACGGTGCACCTCGGAATAACGAAACTACGAAGGGACGAAACACTGATTAGCCCCATTTTACCCCTATGCGGGAAACAAGCCAATCGGGAGTCTGTCCCCGCCGGCCCACTCTCGACCCGCGTCGCACTTGTAATGCAGCCCGCCCGCATGCTAACGTGCCGCCGTTTAGTGTTTTGAATAAGTTACAGCGCGAAATTGCTTTCATCTCACGCCCTACGAGGATTCCACTATGAGCAGTCCAGTCCCCGAATCAGGAACTGGCGTCAAAAAACATGTTCCTTTTGTACCCGAGAGCATGGAGATGAAAGAATTCACTCTGCGCGCCGTGCTGCTGGGACTTCTTATGACCATCGTCCTGGGAGCGGCCAACGCGTACCTGGGCCTGCGTGCCGGAATCACGATTGCCGCCACCTATCCCGCCGCAGTCATTGCGATGGCGGCAATGCGGGCTTGGAAGGGATCGCTGCTCGAAGAAAACATTGCTCGAACCGCAGGGTCTATCGGAGAGTCTGTGGCGGCGGGAGCAATTTTCACGCTCCCTGCGTTTCTCCTCGCTAAGGCGTGGCCTTCTTTCCGCTTTGCGGACGCATACTGGAAATCCACGGCACTGATCATGGTGGGCAGCATCCTGGGAGTTCTGTTCATTTCCCTGGTGCGGCGCGGCATGGTGGAGGATCCAGAGCTGCCTTTTCCGGAATCGTTAGCGGCATCGGAGATTCACAAAGCCGGGCAACGGGGCGCGCAAGCCGCGAAATATCTTTTCTGGAATATCGGCCTTGGCGGCGTGGTGTATATCCTGGGGAAATTCGGGTTGTTCGCGGCCGATACTGACCTTCACGTGGGCGTAGGCAGTCTGGGACACACTCAGGTTCGTCTCGGCACAGCCGGAAGCACTCACATCCTACCCACTGGAGGGACCACCGTGTTTGCAGCCCCCAGTGTCAGTCCGGCCTATCTCGGTGTGGGCTACATCATTGGCGTCAAGCTGGCGTCGATCCAGTTTGCCGGCAGCGTGCTGGCCTGGGGGCTGTTGGTTCCCCTGATGATTTTTTTTCTCGGGCCACAGCTCAAGGCATATATTCCGGCCGAAACTCCTGATAACTGGGCGACGATGGCGGATGCAGTTTGGCGATACATCGTCCGTCCGATTGCCGTCGGCGGAATGCTGGTCGGCGCTGCCTACACTCTTTTCAAAATGCGTGCGAGCTTGACCGCTGGAATCGGCAAAGCGTTCGCAGACCTGCGCCAGACGTCCGACCAACAAGCCAAGTTGGCACGCACGGAACGCTACATGAGTTCGAAAACAGTTTTCAGTTTGATTGCTGTCATGTTTGTGCTGATGTGCTGGCTCTATATCAGGATCTCAGGCTTGGTGTGGCCAGCCATCCTGGCAGCGGTCGTGATGCTTTTAGTCGGATTTTTCTTCGCGACCGTGTCAGGCAATCTGGTTGGATTCATTGGCTCATCTAACAATCCTATTTCCGGTTTGACACTCTCGACGCTGCTGATCGCAGCGCTCTTGATGGTCGCGCTGGGAGTCTCCGGCACCTCAGGAGTCGCGGCGGTTCTGGGAGTAGCAGCCGTGGTCTGCGTTTCGTCTGCCGTGGCCGGCGAATTGTTGCAGGACTTCAAGGTCGGCTACATTCTAGGAGGCACGCCGCAGAAGATTCAGACAGCAGAACTAATAGCGGTCGTGGTGGCCAGCCTAGTGATGTATTTTCCCCTGATGCTGTTGCACGAGGGCAGCATCAAAGCCGGTGGTGTGGGCTTTGGCGGCGCCGAGCTTCCCGCTCCGCAGGCTGGTCTCATGGCCACATTGGCCATGGGTATCGTCGGCCACGATATGCCCTGGCCGCTGGTGGTGGTGGGAATCCTTTTCGGCATCGCCATGATCATGATGCAAGTGAAAAGCCCCATGCTGGTGGCGGTCGGCATGTATTTGCCGTTCGGCACCACGTTCGCAATCTTTGTGGGCGGAGTTTTTCGAACACTCGGAGATTGGGTCGCCAACCGCCGCGGATTCAACAGCGCTCAAAAAGCACGCGTGGAGAATGCCGGAGTCCTGGTCGCTTCCGGGCTGATCGCCGGGGAAGCCTTATTGGGCTTGGTGTGGGCCGGATTGCAGTTCGTCCCGTCATGGGGTGCGCCGAACCACCCGCCTCAAATCTTCAACGATCCTTCTTACCTGGTGGGAGGAATGATCGTCCTGGCTGGCTTGGCCGCTTTGATGATCTTTTTGCCAGTTTCAGCCGCGGGAGATCCGAACGAACCGGCGCCACCGACGGCGATGATGTAACGACTGTGTGGCGCGGGCGCCCTCGCCGCCCGTGTCTTTCGCTGCGAAGAATCCCTTCGTGAGCTACGCTTATCATGCCTATCGCCGCAAACCTTGCATCGATCCAAGAACGCATCATCGCTGCGGCACGCCGCGCTGGACGCAATCCCGACGACATTGCGCTCATGGCCGTCAGCAAGACGCAGCCATCAGAGCGCATCTGCGAAGCTTACAACGCGGGACAGCGCCTGTTCGGCGAAAACCGCGTCCAGGACTTTGCTGCCAAGGTGGCGGCCCTGCAAGACTTGCACGCTGCCGAATGGCACATGATCGGGCACCTGCAGACCAATAAGGCCGCAAGAACAGCCGAGCTGTTTGGCGCTGTGGATTCAGTCGATTCGCTGAAGCTGGCTGAGAAACTGGACGCACAAGCCCGCAAACTCGGTAAGAAACTGCAAGTGCTCATCGAAATCAACGTCGGCGGCGAAGCTGTCAAGAGCGGCGTTGCGCTGGACTCGCCCCCACTCGAAGAATTGCTGCTCGCAGCACCCCGGCTGGAGGCGCTCCTGTTCCGTGGACTTATGACCGTACCTCCGTTCACCGACGATCCGGAGGGTGCACGGCCATACTTCCGCAAGCTGCGCGAGTTGCGTGATGCCATCGCCGCTCGCCATCTGCCTGCCATCGCCACGGATCAGCTGTCTATGGGCATGTCACACGATTTTGAAGTCGCGATTGAAGAAGGATCGACTTGTGTGCGCGTGGGTACGGCAATCTTCGGCGAAAGGACAGGGACACAACGGCCGTGAAGCTCTTCGACTGCCTTGCCGCGGGAATCCTTTTTGTTCTGTCGATCGTGGACTGCCTGCTCGTCCCGAGAACCTACACCGGCAGAATCTGGATCTTCGGGACCGGCCTGGCTTTGCTCTTCACCGCCATGTTGAATGTGCTCCGCATCCGCAACGGCCGGGGAGTAAAAGGGCTGAAGCTATTCTGCATCACGGCGAATGTGACGATGCTGGTATTCGTAATCGCGCTCATCGCGAGCATCGGAAAAGTACGCACACTACAGCACTGGCAAATACCTCTGGTCGGAGCCCTGCTACTTGTCGAGATCGTGTTTCGTTAGGGAAGAACGCTTGATTCCCATCCAAGAGTCGGGCAGCAGCGTCACGTTTGCAGTTAAGGTCCATCCCCACGCCCGGAAGAACGCCATCACCGGCGAACTCGGCGACGCACTCAAAGTTTCTCTAAGCTCGCCTCCCGTGGAAGGCCGCGCCAATGAAGCCTGCATCGAATTTCTCGCAAAACTTTTGAAGCTGCCACGCTCTTCCGTTACCAGTGCCTCCGGCCAGAGCAGGCGCCAAAAAGTCGTTCGCGTCTCGGGGCTCTCGGCTGAAGAAGTACGCAGACGGATGGGAATATAGCGCGGTTCTCGGCGGCTGTCACACCGGGCCAGTGAGTCAATTCGTCAGGGAGCTATCTTGAGCTTTTCCGAACGCGTACAGGAAATTCGCACAGGGTTCGAGCGTCCCTTCTGGGTCGCCAACATCAGCGAGCTTTTTGAGCGCCTTTCTTACTACGCCGTCTTTGCTGTGCTGGCACGGTATCTGCACGAGGGCCTTCATTTTGATGTCGAGCGAGCCAGCAACCTCACCGGGATGTTTGGCGGCTGGGTCTGGTTTCTTGCCATCGGTGGCGGCGCGCTCGCAGATCGGCTCGGCTTCCGGCGGGCGCTTTCGATGGCCTATCTGATTCTGAGCGTCGCCTACTTCCTGTTAGGGTCGATTGGCTCCCCATGGCTCGCACCATTGCGCAACCGTGTGCCGCTGGGGACGCTGGTAGCGTTCCTCCTGATCCTCCCCGCCCTGGGCGTCGCGCTGGTGAAGCCCTGCGTCGTCGGAACCACCGCTCGTGCTTCCAAAGAAAATGTCCGCTCAGTCGGATATTCAATCTACTACACCCTGGTGAACGTCGGCAGCACGGCGGGACCGCTCCTCGCCTCGTGGGCACAGGAGCATGGCGCCGTGGAAAATGTGTTCCGCATCGCAGCGTTGAGTGTGTTCCTCATGTTTTTCCTGGTGCTGCTGCTGTTCAAAGAGCCCCGGCCCTCCGACGAGGGCGAAACCGCAAGTCTCGGCCAAGTGGGGAAGAACCTCCTTACCGTGCTTTCGAACCCGCGATTCATGCTATTTCTGCTGATCTTCACCGGATACTGGGTCGTCTTCTGGCAGGAATTCATCGCGCTGCCGCTGTATATTTCCGTATACATCGATCCGAAGGCCGACACGGCGCGAATACTCGCGACCGATCCGGTCGTGGTCATCCTGTTCACCATGGTGATCGGATTTCTGACCAAGCGCCTGCACGCATTTCACGCCATCGTATTGGGTACGTTGATCTCCAGCCTGGCGTGGATCCTACTGATCGTGCATCCGTCACTGTGGATGGCGGTAGCCACGCTGGTCGTGGTGGCGATCGGCGAAATCGTGCAACAACCGCGCTATTACGACTACATCTCGCGGCTTGCTCCTGAGGGGCAGCAGGGCACTTATATGGGGTTCGCGTTTCTTCCGCTCGGCATCGGATCGTTTATTGCCGGCAGGTTCAGCGGATGGATCATGCATCACTTTGGCGAAGAACTGCACCGCCCGGAACTAATCTGGTGGTCGGTGGTGGCCGTTGGCGTGGCCACGACGGCACTCCTCTGGATTTACGACCGCATCGTACGAGTGGAATGAAGCCATCCGCGCTTGACTTCGCGGTCAGCCTCTGGAATCATTCGCTCCCAGCAAGTGAATCGAAGGAGGCTCTATGCCACATTATCTTCACCAAGTCGCCTATTCCCGCGAGGGATGGGAAGCGCTCCTGGCGCATCCCGAGAATCGCATTGAGGCGGTAAGGCCCGCAATCGAGAAGCTGGGAGGCAAGATCAAAACCGCCTGGTTTGCCTTTGGAGAGTACGACGTAGTGGTCATCACCAACCTGCCCGACAACGTCAGCGCCGCGGCGATCTCCATCGCGTTTGCCGGCGGTGGCGCTTGCAAAGCTGTCCAAACCACGCCGCTGATGTCCCCCGAGGAAGCTGTGCAGGCCTTTAAGAAGGCCGCTGAATGCGGCTATCGTCCAGCAACGGTCACAACTCGCGCCGCGTAAACTGGTTTTGCGCAAACTGCAGTGCCGCAACCCAAAACAAAGGCGGCCTCGGCAGGCCGCCTTGTTTTTCACCGGAGAGGCCTCGGCTCGAAACCTCAGCCCAGTGAAACATGCCTCAACGCAAGACCACACCCGCCGCCATCGCCACTCAATTTCGCCGGGCGCTGAAAGACGGCGGTTCCGCCGAGCACGCCGCCGGGGTTCAGTGGTTCTTCAAAGAGGAAATCAAATCATATGGCTGGTATACGGCAGACTTGCGCCGTGCTGCCGTCCGTTTCCGCCGCGAAGTCAGGAAAGAGCACGGGCTCAATTTCCTGGTCGAAGTTGCCGATCACCTTTTCTACGGCTCGGTGCTGGAAGAGAAGGTTGCCGCCGTATTCCTGCTGGAGAAACTCGATGGCGAGTTTGGTGACAGCGAGTTCACTCTATTCGAGTCCTGGCTCGACCGCGTCAGCAGTTGGGCCGATCACGATGCGCTGGTGTACGGCCTGATCGCTCCCATGATCGCGTCCAAACCTGCACGGGCAGGAGCAGTTTTCCGCTGGGCAAGGTCGCCCAAACGCTGGCGCCGCCGCGCCGCTTGTGTGGCCCTGATTCGCGGGTCACGCGCCAAGATGTTCTTCCCGCAGATCAAGAAGCTTTCCGATTCGCTTCTCGCGGACGAAGACGACATGGTGCAGAAGGGACTAGGTTGGCTGCTGCGCGAAACCACCAAGTTTGATGCCACGCGGACGGTTCCGTATCTGATGAAGATTCGCGGTCGCGCGTCGCGTCTGGTATTGCGGACGGCCTGCGAGACTCTGCCAGCACGGACCCGAAAACAGATTCTGGCGTCCTAGATTCTCCGCCTCCTCCGATTCGCCCAAATCCCTCCCATTGTTTACAATAGACGTTTGCCCATGGACCTGGCTGCCATCCAAACTGCTCTGCGCGAACGCAACATCGACGCGTGGCTGTTCTACGACCATCATCATCGCGATCCCATCGCCTACCGTGTGCTCGGGTTGCCGGCCGGTACCATGGTCACACGGCGCTGGTTCTACCTGATACCAGCGCAAGGCGAACCGGTAAAGCTGGTCCACAAGATCGAAGCCGGCCACCTCGATTCCCTGTCCGGCAGCAAGCGCCAGTATTCCGGATGGCAGGAACTTTTCGACACTTTGAAGTCGATGCTCGCACCCTACCGAGACATCGCCATGCAGTATTCGCCCAACAACATCGTCTTCACCATTTCGCTGGTCGATGGCGGCACCATCGAACTTCTGCGTGGCCTGGGAAAGAACGTGGTCAGCTCCGCCGACCTGGTAGCTCAGTTCGAAGCCACCTGGAGCGAAGAGCAAATCAAGACTCACTTTGCCGCGCGCGACAGCGTGGATTCAATCGTGGCGGCGGCCTTCAAGGAAATTGGACAGCGCTCCCGCAATGGTGGAACGACTGAACACGAAATCCAGAACTGGTTCATGGAAGCGTTTCGCCGCGAGAACCTGCTCACCGACGACCCTCCCATCGTGGCCGTGAACGCCAACGCCGGCAACCCGCACTACGAGCCCCGCGCCGATCATCCCGTTCCCATTCGCGAAGGCGACCTAGTGCTGCTCGACGTGTGGGGAAAGAAGGATATTCCGGGGGCTGTGTACTACGACATCACTTGGATGGGCTTCGTTGGCAAGGCGCCATCGGATCGCATGCGCCAGGTATTCGAGATCGTGCGCGACGCCCGCGACGCCGGCGTCAAAACTGTGACCGACGCGGTCAATGCTGGACGCCGCATTGCCGGATGGGAAGTGGATCGCGCCACGCGAAGCCACATCAAGAAGAAAGGCTTCGGCGATTATTTCATTCATCGCACCGGACATTCCATCGGCACCGACGTCCATTCCAACGGGGCCAACATGGACGATCTCGAAATCCACGACGAGCGCCAGATTCTTCCCAACTCTTGCTTTTCTATCGAGCCCGGCATCTATCTGCCCGAATTCGGCGTGCGTAGCGAGGTCAACATGCTGGTTCGCCCCAAGTCGGCCGAAGTCACCGGCAACATCCAACACGAGATCGTAATTATCTGATGGCAAATCAAACTACAGCCAAAACTAAGGCGGCCGAACCGGCCCAGCCCGCCAGCACCATGTCTGTGATCGCGCCCGCCCTGGGCTGGCTCATTCCCGGCGCTGGTCACATTATCCAGAAACGCTGGATTCGCGGAGCGCTGCTGTTCGCCTCCATCGGAAGTCTCTTCATACTAGGCCTCATGATGCAAGGCCACATCTACAAGGCCAATGGCGGCGACATCCTCGATATTCTCGGATTCATCGGCGACCTGGGTGCCGGTGGATTGTATATTGTGACCCTCGCCATGAATTGGGGCCAGGGCGCGATCGCTTTCGCTATTGCTGACTACGGGACCAAGTTCATGATCGTTGCTGGACTGCTTAACTTCATTGCCGTGGCCGACGCCTACCACATCGCCATCGGGAAGAAACAATGACCATCCAGCTCACTCACTTCAGCGCGGCTTTCGTGTTCGCGCTATTTGCCTCTGTCGTCTTCGGCATAACCCACCGCGAGACCACTCGCGATATGGTCCGCTACGGCCTGTATTGTTTTGCTATGTTCCTGGGTGGCGCCTTGGCGGCGGGCTGGGCTATGTGGCTGGTGCGAAGATAGCTAAGAGTTCTCTATCCCTCCCACACAAACGCATCAAACACTCGCTTCGTTTCGAAATTCAGCCGGCGGTAGAGCGCGACCGCTCCAGCGTTGGCTTCCGTCACTGTCAACGAGAGCATGGAGAAGCCGCGCTTACGCAGGTTGGCGGAGGTCGCTGCCAACAGCGCCTCACCGATCCCGCGTGAACGGTACTCCGGCAACACGCACACCTGAGTCACATGGCCCACATCGTTGCGGACCCGCGAGCACAGGATCAACCCAATCAAATTCTTTGCCTTGCGATCCACGGCAGCAAAGGACGATTCCGCATCGAACAATCCGCATCCAGGAAAACGCACAATGTTGTTCAGAAAGCGCAGCGATCCACTCAGCGTGTGGTACTGGTCATTGATCTGGGCGTCGACGTGACCACGATAAGCCGCGGTAATCACGGCGGCTGCAGGCTGGTAGTCCGCTTCGGTCCAGCGCCGGATTTCGACATCCGGATAAGTCGCCGGCGCCTCCGGCACGGTGTTGCCCACCCCGAGAACCATGAACAGCCGCGGATGACGCTGGAATCCCTGATCCAGAAACGGTCGGGCAACGCTCCCCGCTTCATGTGCCAGCAACTGAGCTTCCACCCGGTGAATTCCCGGAGATTGCTGCAGCGTCTCGATCACGTGCGTCAGCAGTCTGATCTCGACTTCGTGCGCGTTGGGAAGACCGCCACCGTTCGCCACGAAAAGATCGCCCACCACTCCCTTGCTGCCTTCATACACGAAAAAGCTGTAGCCGAAGATGCGCCCGCGTTCAATGGCCGCGTATCCCGGAAGGATTTTCGCGTCGACATAGCGCAGGATCATCTCTGCCGATCCGTTGTAGTCCCAGGAGAGTAGACTCGCCCAGGCTCGCGTCTCATCGTCGAGCAGAGGCCGCAGGTCTATGGAAGAAAAATGCCTGAGGTCGAGAATCTCCACGGGACTCCTGCAAAGTCGGCCAGGAAACTCCGGCCCGATTTTCTGGTCCGGTCCACGGCGGCAAAAATCCGAGTGTAGTGCGTTCCAAGGCGCGAGGCAAACGGCAGAACATAGGGCAGCAACAGCGCTTCAGGCACTTTAGTCCAGGTGAGGTTCTCATCAAGGCATGTCTTCAGGCATGCCCCTTAGCAATACCCGATCAGTGCGCCTTCAGGCGCTGAATTCTAGACTGGAGTTCCAAAAAACTTCTAACGCCTGACGTCCGCTCCCGCCGCGGCAACCCAGTAATAATCGACGTGCTGCGCGGCGTAATGTCCAAGATAAGAGACGCGGCGGCCCGCCACCAGCTTCGCAATCTCCACTTGTGAATTCTCCGGCGCCACCAGCAAGTGCTCTTCCGGTGGAACTCTGCCCCAGTCGTAATTGAAGGTTAACTGGTTGCGATAGAAAGTGAGCCCGTATTCCAGTTCACGTCGAACATGGTAAACCGCCAGCGGCAGCCGATGGGTGTCGATGCCATTGATTTCCAAGGCCAGAGGACGTGCCGAAAGCGTCTGGTCCAGGGCCACGGAACCAAGCCTCAACACGGCGCCCACGATGAGCACGACCGGAATCAGAGTGACGAACCGCAGCATGCGAAGCCCCCCCTTTCGCACCACCGTAAGCGCAATTCCCCCGGAGAGCACAAATGCGACGGCGAGCGCCACCAGCATCGGTTGCCCTCCCGGAAGACGATGTTGCGTGATCAGATAAGCAATCAGCAGCGCCGGAATGATCAGACTCCCCGCCAGCAGCGAGTGGACTACCACCAACCCTGTCGCGGCTCGCTCGCCGTCCCCTTGTTCCAGACGTTGCCGCAAGTAATCCGCTAAGAGCAGCGCTCCCGCCGGAATCGCAGGAAGAACATAGCCTGGAAGTTTCGATTGCGAGATCGAGAAAAATACCACGGGCACGATCAGCCAGCAGCACGCGAACACGCCGAATTGATTTTCGTAATCACCTTCCGTTGCGTCCCCTGGCATTCGTTTGGCCCACCCCAATCGGACTCGCTGCACGACAGCCGCAATCACGAAAGCCGTCCACGGAACCAGCGCCAACGCCGTTACTGGCACGTAGTACCAGAAAGGCTCGGTATGGTGATAAAGATTCTTCGAGAACCGCCCGAGGTTCTGCTCGACGATGAATTCGCGAAAAAACTCCGGGTTGCGCATTTGCACCGTGAAATACCACGGCAGAGCGATCGCGCAAAACAGGAGAATCCCCGGCAGCCAAAGCGTTTTCAGGACCAGCCGCAATTCGCGGACCGCAGCCGCATAGAGGACGATCACCACCGTGGCGAGAACCAGCGTGACCGGCCCTTTCGCCAGCGTCCCCAAAGCTATGAAGCCATAAAAGACCACCAGGTGAACTTTCTTCCCACTCTCCCGCCACGCCCACCACCCGAGCATCCCAATGGTGAAAGCCGCGGCCAGCGCCATGTCCATCGAAGCGGCGCGGGCATAGCCGACCATCCCAGCCGAGGAAGCGGTGATGAGTGCCCCATCCAATTCAGATCCCCGGAAGCGCCGAAGAAAAAAGTACACCGCCAGTACGAGGAAAGTGGCATCGAGTGCTGAAGCCAGCCGCGCTGCCTTGTCGCTCACGCCGAAGACGCGGTAGGCAATCATCGCTTGCCAATAATAGAGTGGCGGTTTCTCCAGCCAGGGCTGGCCGCCGAGTGTGGGCGTGATCCAATCGTGTCGCTCCAGCATTTCACGCGCTACCTGCGCATAACGTGGCTCATCGGCTCCGATCAACCCGAACCGCCCCAATCCGTACAAGAACAGAAAAGCGCAGAAGCCCGCCAGCAACAGCGAGTCGGTACGGGTGCGATTCGTCATGGAGTGAATTGCTGATTGATGCAAATGATTGTACGCAGGACGCGTCCGAAGAACTATTGTACGGAAGGGCCGTGGTGCAGCAGATCCAGGACCTGGCGCACCGCCTGGGCCAGCGGACCCTCCAGCGAACACCCGCTGGCACACTCGTGGCCACCCCCGCCAAAGCGCTCGGCCACTCGCGCTACATCGAGTTTGCCCTTGCTGCGCAGGCTCACTCGAAAACGCCCGTCGGGAAGCTCGCGGAAAAACGCCGCCGCCTCAACTTCGCCGATCGACAACACGTAATTCACCAGGCCTTCGCAGTCCTCTTCCTTCGCTTCACAGCGGTCCATTTGCTCCTGCGTTACCCAGGTCCAGCCCACGTGGCCTTCGGTGTTAAGGTTGCGCAAAGCTTCGCCGAGCAGCCTCATCTTGGCAACCGAGTGGGCAAAATAAATACTGCGCGCGCAATGCGAAGGATCGGCGCCCGCCAGAACCAGTTCACGCGCCAGAGCAAATGTATTCTGGTTCGTCCCCTGAAACATGAACGACCCCGTATCGGTCATCAGCGCGGTATAAAGGCAGGTGGCAATCGCTGGAGAGAAATGCGCTCCCGCTTCGCGCGCCAGCCGGAACACCATTTCGGCCGTCGCCACGGCGTGTGGATCGATCCAGTTCACGTTGGCAAACGGACGCCCGCTGACATGATGATCGATGTTGATCAGGAAGCGGTCTTCCAGGCCCTCCAGCCGGGTGCGGTGAATGCTGTCGCACTCCAGAATAATCGCCGCCTCGTAGTCGCCGGCCACGCGATTGGACTGCATCACCTGGTCGGCGAACGGTAACGCGCGATAGATCCGCGGCACCCCATCGTGCAGTACCACGTCGGCCTGCTTCCCCATCGCGCGCAGAACCTGGCAGCACGCCAGGGCCGATCCGATGGCGTCGCCATCGGGCCGCGCATGCGACGTAAGCACGAATCGGTCGCGCTGCTCGATTTGCTGGAGAACGTCCCGCAGCATCGCTATACCTTTTCCCCGCCCGTTTTCGTACGGGACTTCATCCTCTTTTTCGCCCGTGCCAGCAGTTCTTCCACCCGCGCCTTTTCCCGCTCCGAGCGGTCCAACCGGAAAAACAACTCCGGCGCCCGCCTCAACCGCAAACGCTCCACCAGTTCGTGCCTTATATATTCCTTGGCGGCGATTAAACCCTCAAGGCTGCGATCCGCTTCCCGGTCGTCACCATCCACATCCACCAAAACCTGCGCCGAGCGGCCATCGTCGGCCACATGCACCGCAGTCACGCCCACCAACCCAATTCGTGGGTCGGCCAGTTCCCCTTCCACCAGCGTTTCGATCTCCTCCCGCAAGGCCTCGCCTAACCGCCCGCGATGGTACTTCACCCCGCGCTTTTCCACCATTCACCTCGAAGTAAAACGCATGAGAATATCAGAAAATCGGCTCGAGATGTTGGCCCTCAAGTGCTATTGTCGCGCACAAAGGAGTGGTCCGGGTAAGTACAGAGGTAACAACGCGATAGCGGACGCAATCTTGCCCGGCCAGCGCTTGCGTCGTGCCTCTTCGGGGGGAGAGACCTACAAATACTCCACGAACGAATCGGCGATTTCGGCCCCGTGATTGTTGGCGATGCGCGTAGCCGTCCGCTCCACGTTCTTCATCAATCCATCGAGATAGTCACGCGAATCGGAAATGCCAACCACACCAATCGTGGCGCGATTCCACAGGCTGCTGGCCTCGAGTTCGGCCACAGAAACGTTGAAGCCGGCCCGCAGCCGGTCTTTCAGGCTACGCACCACCTGCCGTTTGTCCTTGAGCGATTGCGCCGCTTCGATGTGAAGTTCGAGCGTGAGAAAGGCAATCAAAGGCAGGTTTCCAGTGTCCAGTTTCTAGTTTCCAGTCTCGTGCGAAGTCACCGGAAACTGGAAACCAGAAACTGGAAACTGTCTCTAAGCAATCACTTCCGCGGCAATTCTCTCCGTGGCAAACGCCTCGATCACATCGCCGACCTTGATGTCGCCGTAGTTGGAGATCGAGATGCCGCACTCCATGCCATTCGTAACCTCTTTGGCATCGTCCTTAAAGCGCCGCAGCGATCCCACCTTGCCCTTGAATACCTGCACGTTGTCGCGCAGCAACCGGACTTCGGAGTCGCGCTTGATCAAGCCATCGCTCACGCGACAACCGGCCACGGTCCCAACTTTCGGGATGCGGAAGGTGTTCAACACTTCGGCGCGGCCCTGGTAGGTTTCCTTGATCGTGGGTTCGAGCAATCCGCTCATGGCGCGCTTGATCTCATCCTGCAATTCGTAAATGATCGAGTGCAGGCGGATGTCCACTTTCTCCTGCTCGGCAATCTCTTGCGCCTTGCGCTCCGGCCGCACGTTGAATCCGATGATGATCGCATTGGAAGCCGAGGCCAGCAGCACATCAGTCTCCGTAATCGCACCCACTCCCGAGCGCAGCAGCTTCAGCCGTACCTTTTCATTCGAGAGCTTGGTAAGCAGATCGGTAATCACTTCCACCGATCCCTGCACATCGCCCTTCAGAATCACGTTCAGTTCCTTGGTGCCCGCAGCCTTAATCTGCTCGGCCAATCCCTCGAGCGACACACGGGAACTCTTGGCCAGCGCCGCTTCGCGCGACTTCTGTTCGCGGTACTCCGAAATGCCGCGCGCCTTGTCGCGATCCGCGACCACCACAAACTGATCGCCAGCCTGCGGCAGCGCCTCCATGCCAATGATTTCCACCGGCGTCGAAGGCGGAGCCGTCTGCAACTGCGCCCCCCGATCGTCAAACATGGCGCGAACTTTCCCATACACGTTGCCCACCACAAAATTGTCGCCCGCGTTCA
>JBAUVZ010000254.1:0-6321 GCA_049583505.1 Candidatus Sulfotelmatobacter sp. | reverse complement strand
GGCTTTGGCTTCGCGGGCGGCGGCGGCGGCCTGGGCTTCGTCCTCAGCTTTTTGTTTTACCGCCATGAGGCGGGCTTCTTCGGCGGTTTCGGTGGCCTCTTTGGCGGCGGCTTCGATGGCGGCTTTGTTTTGCTTCTGACGGTAGGCGCTCTCGGCGGTCAGGAGTTGCTGACCGGCTTTGGAAATTATGAACGCTGCGTACTTGTCGCCGGCGGCGATGCGGGCGATGCGGAGCGCGTTGCGGGCTTCGAAGAGTTCCAGGGGAGTTTTGTTGTCGATGCCGAAGATGGCGTCCTGGATGTGAGTGTTAGTGGAGGAGTAAGTGCCGCGGCTGACCAGATCATATTTGGCTTCGATGTTTTCGGTTCCGGCATCGTTCACGGGAGAGCTTTCCATTACGACCATGTTGCCGGGTGCGGTCACGGCGAAATAGGGCTCGGCGGTTACGATCATGCCGAACGTCTGGAGGTCGGTGGAGGCTTTGAGGTGCGCGCTGTTGTGCTCGAGAGTGACCTCTCCTAGATTTACGGGGCGGCCTTGCGGAGATACGGCCCAGAGGACGTAGGTTAAGTACTCGAGTCCGAACTTGGTGGCGTCTTCGAGGTTCTGGAATTTGACTTCGATCTGGAAGTTGGTTTTCTTGCCTTCTACGCGGGCTTCGCCGGAAGCGCCCTGGAGGAGATCGGTTCCCTGGAAATCGACTTTGGTGGAGCCGCCTTGCAGGCGGTAGTGAACCGCCTTGGTGGTGCGGGAGACGGTGGCGGACGGCGCGGTGGTTTGCGCGCTTGGGGTGGTTTGAGCGGATGCGAGCGTGGCGGCGCAAAGGAAGATGGCCAGAGATACGTTTTTCACGAGGTTCTCAATCTGGGGGAGATTGGGACGGCTTTGTTTTCTTAATAGACTCTTAATCTTCGTCGAAGATGGGTGGGATGGACAAGAACAGAAAGGACTATGTGGGGATGGGACTTTGGTCACCGGGATGGGATGTCGGGCGTCACCTTCGGGACCGGGTTGTAGCTTTCTTACTTCGCGGTGAAGGGGGCGAAGGAGGCGGTTTTGCCGAAGTAGATGCGGAGGGTGCATTTTTCACCGACGTGGGCGAAGGCTACTTCGAGGGCATCCGCGGGCTGGCTTATCTGATCGGTTTCCATGGGGGCGCGGCCGATGTCCTGCTTCTCGTCGTAGGCGGAGCGGGGGGTTACATTCCTGTTGACGACGAGAGTCCATTCTTTGCCGGGGATGGGGTAGACGGAGTAGGCACCGATAGGGATGGTAAAGCCGCCAAGGTTGAGTTGCGCTTCGGTGAAGAGAGTCATGGCAGTGCCGCCGGGGGACCAAGGTTTGCCGTTGGAAGGTTTCTCGCTCTTGCCGCTGACGGCGTTGTAGCGGATATAGACCTGGCGGCCGTCGTCCAGCGTACAGGTGGTGGTGGACGAAGGCTCGGATTGCGCGGAGCAGATGGCAGTGAGGATGAATAGGGAAGAAACGGCCACGACGAGGCGAGCGCGGAACATGGTAGACCCCTCCCGGGACATGAGTGTAGCGCCGAAACGAGCGGAGGGAAAGAAGATTTGGAGGGTTCATCTGTTGGGTTGTTGGGAGCGGGGCGGGGCGGGTTTGGGGCGCAGATGGCCCGGTTGTCGCTGGTCTTCAGTGATGTATTCAGACGGTGGGGCGGTTGCTACCGTGAGTGGCGAGTACGGGGCAGGCAAGGCCCGCGTACCGAGCGAGGACTTACACTCATGGCGAAGGCAGCGAGACTGAAAATCCTTTATGGTGAAGGGGATGCGGACGTGCAGGCGGCTACGGCGGCGGCATTTGAGAAGGCCGGGCATGCGGTAGAGACGGCCGTGGGGCGCAAAGCGGTAGAAGCGGCTCTCAACAAGGGCGGGTTCGACCTGGTGGTGTTGGGTCCGACGTTGAGCCGGAATGACCGGCATCATCTGCCTTATATGGTGAAGAAGGTGCAGGCTGAGGCTCGCGTGCTGGTGATGCACGCGGATGGAAGCCGGCATCCTTATGTGGATGCTTGTACGGATACCGGTGCCAGCGTGGAAAATGTGCTGGCGCGGATTGAGGGGATGGCGATTGCTGGGGTGATGCCGGCTGCGGCGGGGACGGCGGCTGGGAGATAGTCGCTGGTACCTTGAACTATATCTATTGAGAGGGCGGCCTTTGGGCCGCTCTTCTTTTTGTTTTTTTTGTGGGGAAAAACCTTTGCACAGAAGGCGCTTCGGCTTCGCTCAGGGCAAGCTCAGAGGGTCCCAGGGTAATTCGGATTGGTACGAATCTGGGTGGTTAACTGGTGGGAGGGAATCGGGAATGAACGGCTCCTGGGTCTACTTGGTGACTGGTTGCTTCGATGGAAGTGGAATTTTCGATGCCAGAGCATGATCGACTGCAGGTGCGAACCTTGTTGGTAATAGTGGAATGTGCGGACCATTTTACTTAGCGATTTGCAGTGCCGCGGATTACGTACGGCGCTCACAAGGGCCTTGCAGTGGGTTGGATTAGGGGCGGTGCCGTCCCCTTCGGGGACTCGGCTTCTTTTCGCTCGCCTACCCCGCACTTACCCTTCGGCTTCGCTCAGGGCAGGCTGGGGCTAATGAATGGCGTCGTTGAAGCGACTCACGTTGTTCAGCGAACTTTTGAGAAGCGAATTGGGGAGAGGTACATCCAAAGCGATGTGCGGCTGGGACGGTCGCTCGCTGCGCTTCGCTGGACCCCTCGGCTTCGCTCGGGGCAGGCTCTCGAGGGCGGCTGTCCCCACATATAGTTTTACTTTCTTTGTTGTTCAAAACCTTTTAGGAGGATGCGATGGGAGTCAGTGCGGAGTTTTTGCCGGAGTTTGATTTGGAGATGGCGGCGGCGCGGCGGACTTTGGAACGGATTCCGGAGGACAAGCTGGCGTGGAAGCCGCATGAGAAATCGATGACGCTGGGGCGGTTGGCGGGACACATCGCCGAGCTGCCTGGGATGGGCGTGAGTGTGATGACGACCGACGGTTTCGACGTCGCCAACCGGGGGGAAACCGGGCGCAAGCCGACGGTTGCGGAGTCGCAAAAGCATGTGCTGGAAGTGTTCGATAAGAATGTAGCCGCCGCTCGCGCGGCGGCTGCGTCCGCGAGCGATGAACAGTGGGCTAAGAAGTGGAAGCTCCATATGGGAGACAAGACGTTTTACGAAGGTCCGCGCATCGGGGCGATGCGGCGAATGATGATGAGCCATATTGTTCATCATCGGGCGCAGTTGGGAGTTTATTTGCGGTTGAATGATGTGGCGGTGCCGTCGGTGTATGGACCTTCGGCGGATGAGGGGCGGTAGCGGCGTTGGGACGCGTAGCCTCGACTGACGCAGATTGACACGCCAACCATGATGGATGATCGACGGCATCTACAAAAATGAACGGCCGCCTCGAATGGCGGCCGTTCATTCTTATCGCTCTTGCCTGGGTTTAACGGTCTTTCTCAGGTTTCGCGGTTTTGTTGTTGTGCTTCTCGTTGTAGATCTGCTTGCTGTTCTTGTTTTCTTCCTTGTTGGCTTGTTGCTTCTGTTGTTTGGTCAAGGCGCCGCCGTTAGCGGTACGCTCGTCGTGAACCTGCTGGGCAACATTGGCCTGGTTCTGGTTGGTCCGGGCAGCTTCGCCGGAAGTCATCTGGCCGCTGCGCAGCCCTTCGGCGGTGCGCTGCTGCTGGTTGGCTTCCCGGTCATCGACTTCGTTGGGCTTCACGGTATTCCCGTTGTGCTTTTCGTCGTAGATCTGACGGCTGGCGGCATTTTGCGCGCCGTTGATCTGTTGACGCTCCGCACCGGTGAGCTTGCCACCGTTCGCTTCACGATCGTCGTGGACCTGTTGGTCAATGTTGGATTGCGTCCGCTCAGCGCGGGCCGCTTCGCCCGAAGTCATCTGGCCGCTGCGCAAGCCGTTGGCGATGCGCTGGTCCTGATTGGCTTCACGGGTGTTGGGATTGTAGTTGCGCCCCACCGAGCGATCGGCCGCCGAGATGGGTTGCGATTGCGCGTGCTGCTGCGCCACCTGGTGATACGCGTTTACATTCGCGCTCGCCATGGTCGCCGGACGTCCTCCATTGACCGATGCCAACTGCGCGCGGTCCTGAGCAGCAAAGTTTTGATGCTGCACCTGCTCGGTGGTTGGCTCGAAGTGGTGCTCGTTGGCCGCCTGCATTTCCACAGCCGATGCGTGCACCTGAATGCCTTCGCCGCCGTTGAAGCTTACGTGGTTGACGTTCACGACGGTGTTTTCGGTCACGATGGTTCGGTTCTCGTACACATTGGTGACATTTACGCTTCCAAAGTTCGCCACGGCACTGTTATAGGCGAATACTCCGCCACGCCACTCGCCGCCGACGAAGCCGACGCCGCCGAAGCCGAAGCCGTAGTTAACGCCACCATAGAACCCAACATGCGGGCCCCAGTAGCCGCCGTGCCAGCCATAGGCCCCGCCTTCATAACCCCAGTAGCCAGGGGTCCACAGAAGACCGGCGACGGGAGGTTGCGCCCACACGCCCGGAACCCAGAAGTAGCCGGCATCCCCGTAGGACCAGTAGCCGGGAGTCCAGAGATAGCCCGGCGCCGGCAGTGCAGGCTGCTCATATACCGGCAAAACCGGAGGAGCAACGTGGATGTTGATAGCGATGCCGACGCCGATTTGTGCCTGCGCCGTGGGCAGGGCAAACATCGGCAGCATGATTAAAGCTGCGGCAAACAGATTGCGAAATGCTATACGAAGAGACATAGTTATTTCTCCTTGTGCCGGGGCCCCAGAACGGCAATATCTCCCCGTCTGCCCTACATGGGCGTGTTCATTAAAACCCAGAATCGCGCTATTTGTTGCTAACCAAAGTTCAGGTCCCGCTGGAGAAGCTCCAGGGAGTGGCGCCAGGGCTATGCATGGTCAGGCAGTCACAACTAACTGTGATCATTCTGGCGGCGATGAAAAGCAATGTGCGATTTGCGCGGGTACCTCGATGGCTGCACCCTTGGGTAAGTTGAGGCTGGTAACTTTCGTTTGGCGCGGATTACACCTTTGGGACGCGACAGGGCGCACTGGGTTGGGTTTTCCTTATAGGAAGCAGTCTTTGTCGGGACGGTCTTGGACAGGACGATCTTTGTCACGACGTCTTGGCAGAACGGCTCCGGGAGGGCCTATGCATCGAGTGGCTTGGGGAATTTTCTTCGTGGGACTATTACTGAATGCAACTGCAATAGCGCAGTCCCAGTCCGGGGATTCGCTGGGTGACGTGGCCCGTGCGAACCGTGCGAAACAGCAGACCGAGCAAACAGCCGGGGCGGCTCCAAAAGTAATTACGAATCAGGATCTTCCCTCGGCCCCGTCGGGCATCCCGGAGTCCTCGGAGCCGATGACAGCGGTATCAGGCGTGGAGGGGTCCGCAGACAGCTACTCGGAACAGCGCGCGAATCAGCGGTTGGTGGCCGAAGTGCGCGCCGGCGAGCAGTGGAGAACGCGGATCGAGAATCAGGAAGCACGGATTGCCGATCTGCAGAAGCGCATCGACCGCGTAAACAATTCGGTACGCGCGGCGGTCGGCACGGCACAATACGATACGCCGGTGAACCGCTATCAGTCGATTCAGATGGAACGCCTGACGCACATGCAGGAGATGCTGGACCAGCAGCAGCGAAGACTGGCGATGATGCAAGACGCGGCCCGGCTCACGGGCATGGGACAGTAGCACGCTGTGCTCTAGTTTTCAGCGTCCTCTAGATTTCAGCATCAAGGCGCATAATGAGTAAAGACCAGGTCGGTCGCTTTGGTCTTCTCGTGACAAGGGAAGCAGCTTTTCATGAACGCGGCGTCGCCAGGTTTGCCGCCCGCGAAGTGACCGAACCCCCAGCCGCCGGTTGCGGCGTACTTTTTTGAGTCCTTGACCATAAACTGAACGTTCGTGGGGGTCCCGGGAACGAAAGATTGAGCTTGGCCAAAAATCTTGTTGTTTTCCTCTGATGGCACGTTACGGTAATGCAAAGCAGCAATGATTGTGCCGTCTGGGTACGGAAGCTTCCCGTCCCGGAAGGCCTTGAACGCTACGTCGTTGCCCAGGACGGCACCTAGACTGTTGAGGTTGCCTGCTTCATGGGCCGAGGAGATCCACTTCCAGTCGCGGTATCCCTGAGGAATTTCGGTGACGTAGGGCGCGGCGGGTGATTCATCCGCACGTCCTCGAGCAGCGGCAATGAGGGCGACAAGGCCGGCCATTGTTGCGACAACCAAGAAGAATGTGATGTGTTTCATAAAGGGTTCCTCCTTTGGGCGAGCATTTTACTCCAATGCAATAGGTT
>JBAUVZ010000253.1:0-1512 GCA_049583505.1 Candidatus Sulfotelmatobacter sp. | reverse complement strand
GTAGTAGGCTGCGTCGATCGCTTCCTGCACATCGCCGCGGGTTTCTTTCAGCACTTTGCCCATTTCGCGGGTCATGTCGCGGGCGTAGTCTTCTTTGCGTTCAATGAGGATCTCAGCGGCGCGGAAGACCATTTCGGCGCGGCGGGGCGCAGGCACCAGACGCCATTTGGCAAACGCGCGCTTGGCCGCATCCACGGCTGCGTCCACGTCGGCCTTGTTCGAACGTTGGAAGATGGCGACGACTTCGCGAGTATCGGCGGGGTTGCGGTCTTCGAAAGCTTGTCCGCTGGCAGATTCGACCCATTCGCCGTCAATGAAATTCTTGAAAATTCTGGTTTTAGTAGTGCCGCCGGCGATTATCGGGCTGGTCAGGGTATCGGTTGGCATAAAAGCCTCCTGGGAGTAGAGCAGAACATTCATGCTAACGCCCGGGGAGAAGACGGGCAAGCGAGGGAGAGAACTAACTAGCCTGTCAACGCATGGGTCAATTTCGCTGGATCGGGCGAACTAGCATTGGGTATTCTAGCCGGCCCGTGGATTTCGACAAACCACTCCCGCTTTGGTATTGGATTCTGATAGTTGCGCTTCTTTGGTCCCTCGTCCAGGCGATTGCGAGCGGATTGAACCGTCAGGTCCAAATGTCTCGAACCAGCCGATTCATACGGGTGTTTCTGGGGTCACTCTGGGCAATCATGATTCTATTAGGATTGGCTCTGCACATTTGGAAGGTGTACCGATGAATCCTGATAAGAATGGAGTCGGTCACTTTCGTAACCCTTGCCCCCTCGACCCAAGCTTAATACCTCTCCCAGCAGAGATATGATGGTCATAGAGTGAGAGATACGCCGTATTCTCAGAGTTTTGCAATGAGGTTCGTAAGGGCTCGTGTCGAATAAAATCAAGCCGGGAGTGTACGTCGCCTGGAAAACGGTGACGTATCGCAGCGTGATCATGGCGATACTCGGGGCGACGCTCATTTTTTTCGCCGTCCTGCACGAGGCGTTTCCCAAATTCACCGACTCAACGGTGAAGGCCGCGGCAAATCTTTCTACGGGCCTGCTCGAAAAGGTTGCGGGACTGGCGCCTCCGCTTAAAGGACCGTCGGCGGCGGTTTCGCAGCAGGCGCACTTCACGGTGCTCGATGGCACCATCCGCGTACGAAAGGGCAACGGCAACAGTTGGATCAACGCCGACTACAATGTCCCGCTGGAAAAAGGCGACGTGGTGCAGACGGGCGCGGAAGGCATGGCCAAGATTGTTTTCAACGACGGCACCAACTACACGGTGAAACAGGATTCGCTGATTGTGATCCAGGAGAATTCGGCCAACGATCAGCAGCAGACCAATGTGTCGGTGGCGGTCACGACGGGCACGGTGGATCTGACGACGGCGACGTATGTGCAGGGATCGACGTCACAGGTGATTGTGGCGGGCGCGAAAGCGTCGCTCGCTCCGGATTCATCGGCCATGGTACACAATGATCCCAAGGACGATCAGCATGAGATTCTGGTC
>JBAUVZ010000252.1:0-9080 GCA_049583505.1 Candidatus Sulfotelmatobacter sp. | reverse complement strand
TGGTGTACATCCATCCCGATATACTTCGCTTGGTTCATGACGGCGCTCCTTTTCGGTAGGTTGTGGTGCCAGAACTCACAACGTACCGCAAAGTGGGCGCCTTTTTATATTGCGTGTAATCGCCTGACTTCGCACCCATCTATTTTTGCTGAATCGACGCCATGTGCTGGGTGATTGCTTCCAACCTTACTTCTCCCCAGTCTTGATCCGATTCGACCTCATGGAAGATTGGTCCCCAAATCGGCATCTCTCGATCGCCGTGAGCGAGCAGTCCAAGTTCTCTGCCTTCGATGATTCCTTTTATCCGTTGGTAGGGGAACTTCCCGCCACTTCTTTGCGAAATAAGGGTCAAGTCTGGAACGGGATGCTTTAGGGCAATTGCTGCGGGTCCATGTCCTCGCCCGTCAACTCCATGACACGCGGTGCAGTGGTCCCGAAAAATCTTCGCTCCTTCGACAGTTTTACGTGCCGACACGGCCGTCTTATCCTGCTTCTGAGCTGTCAGCAAGAGACCAACCGGGAGAAGAACCAGGCACAGCAGTAGCGTTGACCATCGTTCTTGCCGGTGCATGCTGCACCTCCGTGATAGCCGCTCTTTGGGGAGCGAGAATTATTAGAGACACAGTAATGCTGCGCAGATGGGCACGTCCTGTCAGTGACTTGCGTCACATCGTCTGTAGGGGCACATGCCGACATTTGGACTGGGAGATCGCCATTGATCTCCTCCAAGCCCGTTTCTGGCCAATCAATAAACTTCGACAGTTGGGTAACCACAAGCGCGTTTAGCGGTACTAATCCTGGGCGTTCGCTCTCCGGACGCAAGTTGTATGATTCCCCTGCGCACAAGGAGGGCAGTTCTGCCAACCGGCGATGCAATCGAGGATTGTTTACTTCATTTCAGGCAGGTTCCATCAGAGCAAATCTCTGTAGCGCTCCAAAGCTACGCGAACCAGTTGACTCCGAGTTCGCACTTCCGTCTTGCCAAAGAGCTGCTGCAGCGTGTTCTTGACCGCACTCTCCGAGATGTTCATGCTTGACGCAATTTCTTTATTCGATAAGCCTTGAACAACCAGCCGGAGTACGTCCACCTCCCGGCTATTGAGAGAGGGCCGCTCCTTCTGATCCAGAGGCGCCGAACCCGTTCCAGCCGGGACGGTCTGTTCTTCACTAACGTCGGCTATGATGGCCGCCAGCTTGGGCGTAGTCCCCTCTTTGTAGCTGGAGAACCAAACCTCGGCGAGAAAAGACTCTCCATTACCCCGATGCCCGCGGCACTGCATCGACGCCCGGAATTGGGGTCCCTCTTCGGGGCGCAGCGCGCGATGCAGTTCGGGCAAGAACGCCGCGATGGGTTCCCCGATCAGACGTCCATCGCGGGGAGCCAGCAATTCGGTCGCGGCATGGTTGGCCAGTTCAATTAAGCCTCCTTCGTTGACCGTAAGAATAGCCGCCGGACTGGTCTCCACCAGTATGCGCGTTCGTTCTTGCGCTTCCTGGCTCAAACGCTGGTTGCGTAGCACTTCGGAAGTCAGTAATCCGCAGCCGCAGAGAGCCAGGGCTTCGAATCCAAGCCGGATATTCGCGTCGGCCGGGTCGAGATTGCTGAAACGTTCACTTAGCAATGCGCATGAAAGTCCCAACAAAACAATAGCCCAACGCGGCAGAAATCCAGCGGCCAGCATGATGGGAAACAAATACAAGAAGCCCAGGGAGAAGTAAGGCTTCGTCCACCAATCGACTATTGCTATCGCCACGATAAGGACCGCACTGGCCAGCAGAACACCGGTCCGGTTCCGGCGATCCCAAATTATCTCCAAGTGAGGCATAGATTTAGTCGCACATCCCTTATCTCACGCAAGCCTGTGCAAGGAATCTAATCAAACGATTTATCCATAAGATTGGGCTACCAATCGGATTCCCTCACTCCGTCGACCCGATCAAACGATTGGCTGAGCAATTCTCGCGATAGGAATCGAAATACCATTCGCACTGGCTTTTTTAGTGTCTCCCCCAAACCGAATACTTTCCATACAAAGGACTTCACGGTCCACATTTTTCTTTCACGGAGGATAGGCGTAGTCCGTGAAGCTGTGAATCAAGCTGAGACGTAGGGCCGGACGCTGGGGCAACTCCTTGAATTATGAAGCATGGAACGGCTACGTCTTGATCGCAATTGGTCTGTTCGGAGCGCTTTTGTATATCGGTTTGCTGTACGCGGGCCTAGTTGAGTTTATAGGACGCATATCAAAGAAAGATAACCGTAAGAAGCGGCGTCGAAATGCACGGGGTCGTGGATTTCGAAATCAGCGAGGGTCTGTTTGACCCGGCCTCGGGAACAGGGGAACGACGTTCGAGTGAAAATCATGAAATATCCAGTTCACATTCGCAAGGAGGTCCGGTCGGCTGTTGTTATTGCCGTGGCGATGGTTGTTGCGGTAGCGCTTCTGGAATCAGGCTGTAGTCGCGGAGAAGCCACAAACGCCAAGACCGCGCCGAGCACGAATTCGACCGCTGACCCAACCGTGGACCTTTCGCCGAGTCAACTGAACTCGATCAAGATCGAGACAGTGGGCAGTTATCAGTTCCCGGTGGAAAAGGAAGCGGTGGGAACCATCAGTTTCGCCGACGACCTTTCCGTGGATGTCTTCCCAGCCTATCAGGGCACGGTTATCAAAGCTCTTGTCGAACTCGGGGCCAAAGTCCAGAAAGATCAGCCCCTGTACACGATCAAGAGTCCCGACCTGATTCAGGCCGAATCGAACCTCATCGGCGCGGCGGCAACCTTCGATTTGACCAATAAGGAACTGGCGCGCGTTGAGGGTCTTCCGGGAGTTTCCCAACGAGAGAAGGAGCAGGCGATTTCAGATCAACAGACCGCGGATGGCGCGCTCAAAGCGGCCCGGGACGCAGTGCTCGTCTTCGGCAAGACTCCGGCTGAAGTGGATCAGATGATTGCCTCGCGCAAGATTGATCCCGCTTTGGTTGTGCGCAGCCCGATTGCCGGCAAAGTTACAGCGTTCAATGCGCCTGCCGGACTTTTGGTGCAACCGGGAAATCCACCCGCGCCGTACTCGGTGGCCAATGTTTCGGTCAAGTGGATGCTTGCCAACGTACCTGAAAGCGAAAACGGTTTCTTTCAACTGGGGCAACCTGTCACCGTCAAGGTGATGGCCTTCCCTGATCGCACATTTAAAGGAAAGGTTTCGAAGATCTACGAGACGGTTGATCCAAACACGCATCGAGTGACAATCCGTTCCGAAATAACCGATCCCAAAGACGAGTTGCGGCCGGGGATGCTGGCCAACTTCGTTATTCGCGTTCGAGGGCCGGTTGAAGCCACTGCGATACCGGCCAACGGCGTGGTCCGCGAGCCCGATGGCACCATGGCGGCTTGGGTCACGACTGATCGCCGCCGGTTTACCGAGCGCATCATCAAGACCGGCCTGCGAACCGACGGTCAAGTTCAAATTCTCGGTGGTCTGCAGCGCGGAGAACTGGTGGTCAGCAACGGTGCGGTATTCCTGAGCAACATGCTGGAGGCGCCACCCTCCGACTAGATCTGAAAGACCCAGAGCGGTCATTTTTTCACTAAAAGACAACAATCATGTTCAAGTCTCTTCTTGCATTTTGCCTGAGCCGCCGGACGATCGTCGTGTTGGGCCTGCTGTTGTTTACGGGCGCGGGACTCGTTGCTTTCAAGCTTCTGAACATCGAAGCGTATCCGAATCCGACGCCAGTGATCCTCGAAATCACCGCGCAGGCGCCGGGCCTCTCTGCCGAGGAGATGGAGCGTTACTACACTCGGCCCATGGAGATTGGCCTCTACACAACACCGGGGATCGAGGTCATCCGCTCGACGTCGTTCTATGGACTTTCTTTCGTCCGCGTGAGCTTCAAGTATGGTGTCGATTACTTCTTCGCCTATAGCCAGGCAGCGGTGGCGCTGGCGCAGAACGTGAACTTGCCCGGCAATCAGGTTCCGAGCATCCAGGCCAACAGCTCGACCGGAGAAATTTATCGCTATCAAGTTGTTGGTCCGCCGCATTTTGGAATCATCAATCTCCGCACGGTTCAGGACTGGATTGTCGCGCGGCGTTTGTTGACCATACCGGGGATTGCAGCCATCAACAGTTGGGGTGGGCCGACTAAAGAATTCCAGGTCGAAGTCGACCCTCACAAGCTGGAAGCCTACAGCGTCACCGTGCCTCAGATTCTGACCGCACTTGGCAACGCAAACATCAATGTCGGCGGTCGAGAAATCCGCATCGGCCAGCAGTCCATCAATATTCGCGGCGTAGGCCTGGTCGACGACGGCGGCAGTGATGACTTAAGGGAAGGATACAAGGTTGACGACATAGAGAATGTGGTTCTGAGCCAGGAGAACGGCGTCCCCGTGTTGATGAAGGATGTCGGGAAGGTTTCCGTCGGCTACCGGCCGAGGCTGGGCATTCTGGGCCGTGACACGCACGACGATGTGGTCGGGGCCATCGTTGTACAACGGCGCACCGAGAAGACCGCCGACATGATTCCGAAGGTAAAGGCGGAAATTGACCGGATCAATCACGACGGAAGTCTGCCGCCCGGAGTCAGAGTTGTTCCTTTTTACGACCGTTCTTCGCTCATCGCTTTGACCACGCACACAGTTCTGCACAATCTGATTTTCGGGTGTGTGCTCGTCTTCCTGATCCAGTGGATTTTTCTGGGCAATCTTCGCAGTGCGCTCATCGTTGGAATCAACATTCCGTTCGCGCTGTTTTTCGCCACGATCCTGCTGGTGATCCTCGGCGAAAGCGCCAACCTGCTTTCGGTGGGTGCCGTAGATTTCGGCATCATCGTGGACTCCGCCGTAATTCTCGTAGAGAACATCTTCCGAAATTTTCAGCGCAATCACGAAGAACGTCAGGAGCTACTAGATCGCCTGGCGAAAGGCGCCTGGGGGCCTGACCCAACCCAAACCCTGGATCCCGCAATGCCAGGGCATGGCTGGACGCACCGCCTGCGCCTGATCCTTATCAGCGCGCTCCAGGTGGACAAGGCGGTTCTGTTCTCCGCGCTCATCACGGTCGCCGGTTTCGTGCCCCTCTTCACCATGCAGGGTGTCGAGGGTCAGATTTTCGGACCCATGGCCCGCACCTACGGCTACGCACTGGCCGGGGCTTTGATCGCCACCTTCACAGTCACCCCGGTGATTGCTTCGTTCTTGCTCCCGGCGCGAGTGAAAGAAGTTGAAACGATCGTCGTCCGCACTTTGCACCGTTTGTACGATCCTGCCTTGCGTTTTGCTTTGTCCCATCGCGCTCTCGTCGTTGGAATCGAGTTGGCGATCTCTTTGGGAACGTTCTTGCTGATCGCCCCCCGTCTGGGCAGCGAATTTCTCCCCCACTTGGAAGAAGGAAACTTCTGGATTCGCGCTTCCATGCCGATCACGCTTTCCTTGGAGGACGGCGAGGCGGCCACGCGAAAAATGCGCGAGATTCTCATGCGGCATCCCGAAGTCCTGACGGTCGTCTCGCAGCACGGTCGGCCAGACGATGGCAGCGACGCTTCCCCCTTCTCGAATGTCGAGTTATTTGCCCCGCTGAAACCCTTTGACGAATGGCCCCGAGGTCTGGACAAAGAGAAACTCACCGAACAGATTCAAGCCGAGTTCAACAACGAACTGCCGGGAGTCATCTTCAATTTCTCGCAATACATCGAAGACAACATTGAAGAAGGCATCTCGGGTGTCAAAGGGGTGAACTCGGTCAAGATCGTCGGGCCGAACCTCGAAGTGCTAACGCAACTTGCCGAACAAGTCCGCGACCAGATGAGCCAGGTTCGTGGTGTTACCGATCTCGGCATCTTCCCGGTGCTCGGCCAGCCGAACCTGAATATCAAAGTCGACCGTGAGAAGGCCGCACGCTATGGCCTGAATTCCGGTGACGTAAACTCGGTCATTCAGGCTGCGATGGGCGGAGCGGTGGCCAGCGAGGTCCTGGAAGGCGACCGGCAGTTCGACCTCGTAGTCCGCTACACGCCGGAATACCGGGACGGCATCGACAAAATTCGTAACATCAAGGTCGCATACACAACCGCCAGTGGCGCCACTGCTTACATCCCCTTGAGCGAACTGGCCACCATCAGCCTCGATACCGGCGCGGCATGGATTTATCACGAGAGCGTGCAGCGCTTCATTCCGGTCAAGTTCAGCGTTCGCGGCCGCGACCTGGGCGGCACGGTCGAGGATGCACAACAGCGAATCACGAACAACGTGAAACTTCCCTCCGGGTACCACCTGATCTGGGCCGGCGAGTTCGGTGATCTTCAGGAAGCAAAAAAGCGTCTGGAGATCATTGTGCCGATCAGCTTCATTCTGATTGCCGGGGCGCTCTACAGTTTGTTCAACAATTTCCGCGACTCCATTCTGGCGCTCGCGGGCATTCCTGACGCAATCGTCGGCGGCATCCTCGCGCTCTACGTCTCTGGTCTCAATTTCAGCATCTCCGCCGCCATCGGTTTTGTCTCGCTGTTTGGCGTCTCGGTGATGGACGGCATCCTGATGATCACTTTTTACAATCAGGAGCGCGCACATGGCTTCGCGCCCGCAGATGCGATGTACCGTGCTGCCTCGACACGCATGCGGCCCCTGCTGATGACGGCTCTCTCGGCTTGCATTGGTCTGTTCCCCGCGGCAATTTCAACGGGGATCGGCAGTCAGGTGCAGCGCCCGCTCGCAACCGTAATCGTGGGTGGGATGTTGGTTGGCCCCGTTATGCTGCTTCTCGCCGTGCCCGCACTGCGAATGCTTTTCCTAGGCGGCGAAAACCACTTAGGCCCCCACCAACAGGAGGCGAAGGAATCGCAATGAGAATTTCTTGCCTTGTTTTCTTGGTGATCAGCAGCGCGTTTACGCTCGCTGCCAGTGAGGCGACCGTGTCGAATCCAGCGCCACAGAGTTTAGAAGGCGCCGCGAGCACAGTGCCAGCTCGCAAACCCCGAGTCCAGCATCGTGCTGCAAAGGCGAATCAAGTGCCCAAACCTCCCCACGTAGAGAACACGAATCGGCTCAAACGCCGTGCGAACGGCCAGGCGAGGTCTACGACTGCAACTCCTCGCCTTCAGCCTCAGTCCCGACTAAGCCAGTCCGCCGTGGTTGGGAAAAGAGGATCGATCCAGAACAAGTCCGTGACCAGCGTTTCTGCTGTGCAGCGGCCGAGTATGTTCCCGTCTTCCGTTCCGTCGCTCGACAATCCGCGCCATCGCGGTCCCAACCCTGCGGTACTCGGCGGACTCGGTACTTCAAAACCCGGCGGCACAGGAGCGATCAACGGAAGCCGTATGAGCCGCAAGCCCTAAGGAACAGATTTTGATGATTCAGACTCGCAAATCGCGCCTCTCCTGCTTGCTAACGACTTCGGCATTGCTCTGGACCTTATTGCTCTTTGCCTCCGCTTGCATAGTGGGGCCGAGGTTCAAGAAGCCTGCGGCTCCCGATGTCAGCGGGTACACTCCGGCTCCGATTACGACCACCACCGCCACGCCTAATGTTGCGGGCGGGGAAGCACAACATCTCGCCGAGGGCAGCGACATTCCCGGAGATTGGTGGACCTTGTTTCATTCCAGACCACTCAACGACTTGATCGAACGCGCGCTGAAAGCCAATCCCGACCTCAAGGCGGCGCAAGCGGCGTTGCTGGTGGCAAGAGAGAACGTGCTGGCACAGCTGGGCGCCTACTATCCGAGTGTGTCGGGTAGTTTCTCGGCGACGCGCGCAAAGACTTCCAACGAACTTTCGCCCGTGCCGAACGCCAGCGTTTTTCAGTACAGCCTCTTCACCCCGGAGGTGAGCGTTTCGTTCGTCCCGGATGTCTTCGGCTTGAACCGGCGAACGGTCGAGTCTTTGAAAGCGCAGCAGGAGCAAGCCCGCTTTGCCTTGGCAGCAACGAATATCACGCTCAGTTCCAACGTCGCCGCCACAGCCATCCAAGAGGCTTCGCTCCGGGCACAAATTGATGCGACCAACGAGCTGATCAAGATCAACACGAATATGTTGGAGATCCTACGCAGCCAGTATGCCAAGGGATATGCCAGTGAGCTTGACGTGGCGGCGCAGGAATCGCAGCTTGCTCAAGTCGCCGCCACATTGCCGCCGCTGCTGAAGCAGTTGGCGCAGCAGCGGGACCTGCTCACCGTGTTAGCGGGAGGTTTCCCCGATAAAGATCTGCCTGAGAAATTTGAACTCTCGAATTTGCAACTGCCGCAAGAACTGCCGGTGAGCCTTCCTTCGAAACTGGTGGAGCAACGCCCCGACGTGCGTCAAGCGGAAGAGAACCTCCATTCCGCAAGCGCGCTAATTGGCGTGGCGCGTGCCAACCGGCTGCCGAACTTTAACCTGACGGGCGACATCGGCAGCATGGCACTTGCCTTTGGCAATATATTCTCCGCCGGTAACGGCTTTCGCGACATAGTCGCCAGCATCACGCAGCCCATCTTCGATGGCGGAACTCTGAAGCATCGCGAGCGTGCCGCGAGAGCAGCGTATGTTCAGGCCGACGAGCAATACCGCAGCACAGTCCTCACCGCCTTTCAAAATGTGGCGGATACGCTGAATGCCCTCCAGCAGGATTCCGACGGCCTAAAGGCCGCGGCCGGCTCGAAAGACGCTGCCGCCGTTACCCTCGACCTGGCCAAAAAGCAGTTTCAGGCGGGCTACGTCAACTATCTGGGCCTATTGAGCGCGGAGCAAGCGTATCAACAAGCTGTGATTAACCTCGCGCAAGCCCAGGGCAATCGTTACGCCGACACCGCCGCGTTGTTTCAGTCCCTCGGCGGTGGATGGTGGAACCGCGCGGATGTCCCGCAAAACTAATTGGAAGCAAGATGGACGGGTGTGGAGTACGAGATTCCAGCTAAACCTTCATGGGGCTAACCTCATAGCCACCAGCCGTTCGTGGCAGGCTTCGAGGAAGTGTGTTCCATTGCCTACTGTTGATCACGGCCGGGAGTGCGGCTGTGGCTGTCTCGGCTCAGGTCGACGCTTCCGAAAAAACCGATGCTTTCGCGCAATCAACTCAGATGATTGTGGTCACCACGTCGGATTG
>JBAUVZ010000251.1:0-3683 GCA_049583505.1 Candidatus Sulfotelmatobacter sp. | reverse complement strand
TCCTCGAGAGTGCGGATGGAAGCATGGCGACAGTGGCCACTCGGCGGGAGAAACAAAACCTTGCTCAACGAAGCCAGTGAAGAATCGACTTGACTCCGGCCGGCCTTCTCATGGAAGGCGATTACACCCAAAACCCCCGTCACCGAGTCAATGAGTCTAATCGCGATCTTTCGCCAATTGAGACTGATTTGCTAAGCTGGTGGAGCTATCCACCGATCCACGTCCCTACTGCACAACAAGCGTCAATTGCGTCGAGGTCGTCTGGCTGCCGATGGTCGCGTTTACAGTGAGCGTGTATGTTTTGGTTGGAGAAGCCGTTGATTGAGTCGAAGACCCGCAAGCCGGCACGAAGAGTGCTGTCCATAGCAACAGAGACGTCAGGCAAACGGCAAGAATCACTTTTCCAGGCTTGGGCTGTGGCAAAAGCCTGCCGCAGGGCAGCGTCAGGATGGCTGCGACAAAAGGCAACAGAAGATAGAAAGATAGGATCGGCGTAGCAAGCCAGGTCGATGTTTTCGTCCCCGGAACGACGGATGATGCGCTACTTCCTGTAGTCTGCACCGTGACTTGGAAATTCGCTGGTTTGGCAGGGGTCGCCACCACTGTTGAAGGCGTACTGCAGGTGCTTTCGGCGGGGGCTGCTGTGCATGTGATCTTCGCACTGATCTGATCGGTAGATGCCGCTCCTCCCGTCACAGAGAGCTGCAGATCATAGGTTGCGGTCTGGCCAGCTTTCACCGTCTGGGTGGAACTTCCGGAAGTGATAAGCGAAGACTTTATTCCCGCACCGGTAATCGCAAGGATCTGTGGGCCATTGCCGGAGTTGACGATAGTGAGGGACGCGCTTTCTGCAGCTGCTACCGACGGGGTAAAGGTTACCGTGACGGCACAAGTCTCCTTTGGCGCGAGCGACTTGCCGGCGCAGGAATTGCTTTCCCCGAAGTCCTTGCTGTTTGAGCTGCTTAAGGTGACGGAGCCAATGCTCATGGCGGTCGTGCCACTGCTGGCGATCGTAAGAGTTTGCGCGGGCGCAGCGGTGCCCACGATCTGATCTGGGAACTTCAAACTGGTAGCCGATAGACTCGCCCAAGGACTGGAGAGGAGTCCGGCAACACTACGAATGACGTTAGCCCATGCGTCGGTGATCAGGAGACTTGCGGAGGGACCCTGAGAAACGCCCGCGGGCTGAAGGAGGGAGGCGGATAGGGCGGGACCGCCATCGCCGGTGTAACCTGACTGGCGATTTCCAGCAACTGTCTCGATAATGTCAGTTGATGCGAAGACCTCACGCACCTCAGGAATCACGCTATTCGGAATGAACATGTTGCCGGCGGCGTCGAGGAAGACGCTAGAGGGAAGGCATATGCTGGCGCTAGTGGCCGGGCCGCCGTCCCCGCTGAAGCCACACTGGCCGTTGCCGGCTACCGTCTGGATGATGCCACTGTCCGCGAACACCTCTCGAACAACGTTGTTGTTAGAATCGGCAATGAAGATGTTGCCTGAGCTATCCACGAAGACGCCAGTGGTAGGGCCGAGTTCCGCACTGGTCGCGGGGCCACCATCGCCGCTGTAGCCCATTGTGCCGTCCCCGGCGACAGTTACGATGACCCCGGTCGCAGCCAGTATCTTTCGTATGACTCGGTTACCTTGATCGGCGATGAATATGTTGCTGGAGGAGTCCAGAAACAACGCGGAAGGATAGTGGAGCATTGCGGACCTGGCGGAACCGCCATCGCCACTGTAGCCGGCGATGCCGGTGCCTGCAATGGTCTTGATGGTGCCAGTTGAGGCGATTACTTGGCGGATGACATTGTTCCCGCTATCTGCAATAAAGATGTTCCCTGAGTTATCGACGAACACTCCTTCCGGAGCGGCAAGCTGCGCGCTCGCCGGGGGACCGCCATCACCGCTGTAGCCTGTAACCCCGTTTCCTGCGATGGTTTTGATGATTCCAGTAGCGGCCACTACTTCACGGATGACACTATGGCCAGAATCCGCAATAAAAATATTCCCCACAGGATCGGTGAAGGCGATATTTGGCGCACTTAAGCAGGCGCTCGCAGCTGGAAAGCCGTCGCCGCAAGTATTTGTTTTCCCATTCCCTGCCACGGTCTCAATGTCTCCAGTTGCTGCCACAACCTCACGAACCACTTGGTTGCCACCGTCGGGGATGAAGAGGTCGCCGGACTCGTCGACGAATACGCCAGCCGGGCTGCTCAGCTCTGCACTCGTCGCAGGCCCACTATCTCCGCTGTAACCTTGCGTGCCGTTTCCGGCCACGGTTTGAATGATTCCGCTAGAGGCGATTATTTCACGAACCACAAAGTTGCCCGTGTCCGCGAAAAAGATGTTTCCCAACGAGTCTAACAAGAGGCCATTCGGAGAGTTCAGTAGAGCGTTAATTGCCGGTCCGCCGTTGCCCGCGTAACCAGCCGTGCCGTTGCCAGCGATGGTCTGGATGATCCCGTTCGCCGCTACTTCACGAATCGCGTTGTTCCCAGAGTCTGTGATGAAGACGTTCCCGTTGTTGTCCACGAATACGCTCGTCGGCCAGGGGAGCTGTGCTTGAGTTGCCTGTTGGCCGTCCCCGGAGTAGCCGGGGAAAGAACCGTTGCCGGCGACGGTGTGGATGATACCCGTGGCCGCGACTACTTCGCGTACAGCGCAGTTGAGCCAGTCCGCTATGAAAATGTTGCCAGCGGGATCGACGAAAACGCCCTGCGGCCAGGCAAATTCAGCGCTCAACGCGGGGCCACCATCGCCAACGATGGGATAAAAGTAGCCGTTTCCCGGGTTGCAGGTACTTCCCGCAACAGTCTTAATGACGCCGCTCGAAGCAATTACCTCGCGGATGACACAATGCTTCCCATCGGCGATGTAGAGATTTCCGGATGAGTCAAGGGCTACCCCTAGCGGACCATACAAGAAAGCTTCGGTGGCCGGTCCGCCGTCTCCCGTGATGTTGCTAGGATATGCGCCCGTGCCGGCATAAATTGTGAGGTTTCCGTCAGGATCCACTTTGAACACTCGGAACATGCATTGAGAGGAGATGAACAGATTCCCAGAAGCATCTTTTACTATGCTGGCAGGGCCACAGATGCTTGCAGCCGTAGCAGGAAGATTGTTCGGGCCGCCGCCGGCCACGGTCGTGATTATGTTCGAAGCCTGCGCTCGACTAACAGCGGGCGCGAACATTAAACACGCAAAACATATAGAAATGATTGCTACCGTCCTGGAGAAGCGCATATCATGGCCCTCCCAGCGTTCCGGAAAATCGGTTACACTCCCGGATTTCGTGTTCCGATTGGACGAGACCACCATCAGAAACGCGCCCGACTGGCTTACGGTGGTCCTAGATACATTGCGGCTCGATTCGCATGCTGTTCGTTCGTAGTGAGGTAGGAACACAGTCTCAGCAAACACTTCGGCACTGCACTGGCTGTCAATGATTGTTACGCTGATCCTTTGAACTGTCAGTGATGTCAATCACCGTTGACGGCCAGCGGGTCTCGTTTGTCGTGGGCTTGCCTGAGCAGGAGATCGATGGTTGTTGCAATCAGGCGATTACACGCAATATAAAAAGGCGCCCACTTTGCGGTACGTTGTGAGTTCTGGCACCACAACCTACCGAAAAGGAGCGCCGTCATGAACCAAGCGAAGTATATCGGGATGGATGTACACCA
>JBAUVZ010000250.1:0-3309 GCA_049583505.1 Candidatus Sulfotelmatobacter sp. | reverse complement strand
AGCCACATCGTCAAAATTGCCCGCGTCGGTGATCATGTCTTTGAGCGCATTGGCGACTCCCGTGGCGGCAGACAGGCCGTAGGACGAGCCTCCCGAGAGCACGATCGCATTGACCCCCGCGCTCGGGTCGTCGTAAGCCAGCCGCAAAGCGTCGGTGTTGAGAGTCCCGGGCGCACCACCCCGCACATCCACTGCTGCTACCACAGGCGTGGGGAAGTACAGCACCGTAGTTCCGGTAGGCCCCTCCTCGTATTCGGCGACGCCGACCTTGACGCCGGGAAAATCAAACGTCAATGCCGGGCCATCATAAGAAACATGCGGCTTTGGCTTCGCGGCGTCCTGCGAATGAGCGGTAAACTCTCCGAGCGATAAAAAGGCGAGAGCGTATGCGGTCGCGCTCCAGGACAAGAATCTGGGTGTGAATCGCATCGATGTGCCACAATTGCCGCTAGGTGGCTCGGCCAGAGGGTAGCATAATCGCGGCGTTGGAGCTCTGAGCGAGTGACGAGCAACTCTGAAGTTATGATCCAAGACAGACCTGGCGAGCCAGAAGTCGGCTTCTTGGGAGTTGCCAGTTCCAGTGACGCTTGCCGTTTACTGCCGCATCGACAGATCCGCTCCCCGAGCAGTTCTGCTTTAAGTTAGCGCCTATGGGCTTTAGCTCCCAGGGAGCTCCCCAACCGTAACCCTCCTCCCTAAACCGTTCTGGCGTATGCCTTCGCCTTCGCCTATGATTATTCCTATCTCGATGCGGACGGAAGCCTAACCCCGTCCGCCGGAGCCGGCCGTGGGTGCGTTCGGGGAAAAACTTCGCAAGCAGCGCGAACAGCAAGGCATCGCGCTCGATGCCATCTCCACGACCACAAAAATCAGCACCCGCATGCTGCGCGCCCTCGAGGACGAACACTTCGACCAGCTTCCCGGCGGCGTCTTCAATAAGGGTTTCGTACGCGCCTACGCCCGCCAGGTCGGACTCAACGAAGAAGAAGCCGTGGCCGACTATCTGGCCGCATTGCGCGAGAGCCAAATTCAGGCGAATTCCATTCTGCCCGATTTTCGCGATTCTCATAACAAACATCTTCCCAACACCGATCTTCGAAACAACGACTTTTCCGGCAACGACGGCGCCGCCAATCGCAGCAGCCAGCTTCTCCGAGACGATCGCCGCAAACAGGGTCGTCGCACTGAAGATCGTCTCAATGACGATGGTCGCAATGAGGATGGTCGTAACGAAGATGGTCGTAACGAAGCTGGCCGTAACGACGACGGTCGCGGCCAAAGTCGTCGACCGAAGGATCTTTCTTCACCGCCCGAATCCGCAGCTCATGTTCCCGCAGCCCATCCCCCTACGACGCGTTTTCGCAAGAAATATCCTGCGGGAAACCCCGAGCAGCCCGCCGGTGGCAACGAAACTGATCTTTCCCTCCAGATTCCGTGGGGCAAGCTGGCTGTAGCCTTGCTGCTCGTGACTTTTGTCCTCGCTCTCTGGAACTCCCGCCGTCACCGCGAACCCGCGGCCGCGTCGTCGCCCGCAGCGGCTTCGAGTCAATCCCCTGTTCCTGTTCCTGTTCCTGTTCCCGTGCCCGCTCCCGTCACCGTTCCCCCGTCAGCCGCAGCCCAGCGGTCCGGTTCGGCCTCCAATACCGTGAGCAAAGCATCGCCCGCAGGAATGTCGTCGTCCGGAACGCTTTCCCAGGCGGAGTCCACCACGAAGCCTGCCGCAAATCTGCCCGACGCCAATACCCCGGTTGCGGAGCGTACTACCTCCACCGCTGCGGCGAAACCGCTCAACACTTTCACTCTGCTGATCCGCGCTGAGAAAACTACCTGGGTTTCGATTGTGGCCGACGGCAAACCCGTAGCCCAGGAAACCCTGATCGCGCCCGCACACACCTCCGTTCGCGCCAGCGGCGAAGTGGTCGTGAAGACTGGCAATGCTGCGGGAGTCAGCTTCCTGCTGAACGGCAAAGAAGTCCCAGTTCAAGGCAACGAAGGCGAAGTCAAGACCTATGTCTTCGATGCCACCGGGTTTCGCGTACTGCCGCAACCGTAATTCCCCGCCCTCGATCGCTAGGGATTCAAGTTCAGCACCCGGGACTCATGCAGTACCGTGGAAGAGCGGCGCTTCAGCGCCGCGTAAAGCATTCGGATCAACAAGGGCTTTAGCCCCCGATCCAAACTACTGCAGCGGCGACAGAGTTCACTCTAAAGGTTCGAAGTGCACAGATTGAATACCCAGTGCCGCCAACGCCTCGTCCATGGTGCGTACCACTTCGAGCAACGGCCGCGTAGACTCTCCCAGCATCTGGAACATGCGCGATAAACCAAACGCCACCGCGCCCGGCGCCACAATAATGCGCGGCCGGGTCGGGTCCACCATCGCTGGTTCCCGTTTTGCCAGTTCGGACACAAACGCCGTCGACAGCGCGACCTCGGTAACCAACGAGAAATCAAAAATACCCGCCCGGGCATCGGTCGCGATCGATTGCGTTCGAATCGCCCCATGCGTCTCTTCCAGCAATTCATCCGTCAGCCGCCCCTCAACCCGGACCAGCAGGACTTTGTTTGCTGGATCGAACTCAAACCGGAACCCCATTTACTCCAGACTTCCTTACCTGAGCTGGAAAACGCCAGCATTGTACACCCGGCTAAGGCGAGGGTTTGATCGGCGGGTGGCCCACATCTGAGTGCCCCATTTCTCGCGTCCTTTGCGGGAAAGCCTGCCCTGAGCGAACCCGAAGGGTGGGCACGATGCCGCGGGGAGTGTGTCTTCCCGCTTGCCTGCCAAATTCCCCCATCCACCACGCCAATTCTGCTATTGAATTCATCATGCGGCAATTAGGGCTAAAATCATTGCGCGACCGGGAGCCGTCTGTTAGCCTTTTCAAGGACTTCTTTTCGATGCATCGTTCCGTGGTGTGAAAGTTGTGACCGCGTGCCGCTGCCGCGGGTCTCGCCAGAAGTAAAGTCCAAAGAGTTCCCTAAGGAGAACAAAATCTTGGCAACTGTAACAAAGAACCGCATTCTTTTTACTTCCGAATCCGTAACCGAAGGCCATCCTGACAAGATTGCCGACCAGATTTCCGACGCCATCCTCGACGCCTGCCTCGCCGAAGATTCTGCCAGCCGTGTGGCCTGCGAAACCCTCACCGCCACCGGCCTCGTAGTCATCGCCGGAGAAATCACCACCAAAGCCTACGTCGATTTTCAAAACGTCGTCCGCGGCACCGTCGGCGCCATCGGTTACGACAACGCCGTCTACGGCTTCGACTGCAACACCTGCGCTGTAATCTCCAGCATCAACAAACA
>JBAUVZ010000249.1:0-14405 GCA_049583505.1 Candidatus Sulfotelmatobacter sp. | reverse complement strand
CGATGTGGTGTTTACTACTGCTTGTCTCGCCTTGTTTGAAACGGTGTTGCAAGCGGAATGAAAAAGGCCTTCCCCATCCTGGCAGTTCTGACGGCGCTTCTGCTCGCCTATGCTCTGTATCAGGCCTTGGTGGTCGCGCCCACGGATGCCCTCCAAGGCGACGTTTACCGGATCATCTACTACCATGTGCCTTCGGCGTGGACGGCTTTCTTGCTGTTTTTCATCAATTTCCTCGCTTCGGTGCAATACCTGGCCAATGCGAAACCATCGACCGCATGCGCCGCGAAATGGATCGTGATTGCGATTGGAGTTGTTGGCTTTATTGCACCTTTTGTGCCGCAGGTGAAACAGCAGCTGCCCACGGGCATGTATCCCAGTTCGGTCGCGACCACAGCGCTGATCATCACAGGTCTTTATTTCCTGATCGGAAAGTATTTCCCGGGGCAGGATGTCGACGTGCTCGCGGTGACCGCGGCTGAAGTGGGCGTGGTTTTCTGCACCATCGTTCTGGTGACCGGCCCCATTTGGGCACGGCCGGTGTGGGGCATTTGGTGGGCGCCGGGAGATATCCGCCTCACCTCGACCCTGGTGTTATGGCTGATCTACGTAAGCTACTTGGTGCTGCGGCGTTTCTCTGACAGCGCGCAGACCCAGAAGCTGGCCGCAGTGCTGGCAGTCTTTGGAGCGCTCGACGTCCCACTGGTCTATTTTTCTATCTGGTTCTTCCGCACCCAGCACCCCCAGCCCGTGATCGGCGGGGGTGGCTCGATCGATCCGCGGATGTTACACGTGCTGCTCATCAACTGGCTTGCGTTTCTGTGTTTCGCATTTCTGGTCTGCTGGTCGCGTTACCGGCTGGAAAAGCTGCGGCGCGAAGTGGAAGAAGCCGAGGCTCTCGAATCATTACTGGAGCCCGCAGCGCCGCCAGCTCAAACTTCCAAGGCTAAAGTTCCTTTAAGCCGGGGGTCACAATGAATTCCGCAAGTTCCATCAAATTCCTGTACGCCGCCTACATCGCCACCTGGCTGATTCACGCTCTCTATCTCGGCAGCCTGGTGCGGCGCTACAGCCGCTTGCGGGAGCAAATGAAGGATTTGGGCAAGTAAGGGCAGCCGGAAGCCGCCTCGTCAGTTCGCAGCGCCCTGCTGCAGTGCGCTTAGGAAATCCGAACTACCGTTGGAGCGGAGGAATTCGTAGTCCTCGATCATGGCGGCGGTTCCGATGCGCAAAGAGGGTAGCGGCGATTCCACGCGGATCACGCGCGCCGTGAAGCGCACCCGGACCGCGTCAGTCAAAGTGATGTGAGGTGGAAAGGTGAGTGTGACTTCACAGCGCGTACCCGCCGGTACCGGCCGGTCGAGATAGAAGAAAACTCCGCGAGCGCTCACGTTTTGGGTTTCAGTGTGGAATTCGTTGTCCTGGTCGAGACGAACCACCGCCGGCAAGCGCATATCAAAGCGCCGCATCATCCGCCGTTCCTGAGACTCCGGTTGTATCCGTGTTGTATTTTCCGAAAGCATGTTTCTCAACGCGAAAAAATCCAATGCAGTACGGAAATTAACTTTCAGGCTGGGAGCACAAGGCCGCGCAGCCCCTCGACAGGCCCTGACTACCACCAATGTATAGAATTGCCAGAGGTTTGCAAGAGCAAAAAGACTCCGGAACTGATTGAGTAAACGCTCAAGCAGATCGGGCACCTTGGGTGGAGACACGACGGCCCAGGTCCGCGCATTCATTAGCCATCCCGCTCCATCCGATGTCTGTGCCTTTCTCCTAATCGGCGAGGGTGGATTTCGGCGCTGGTTGCGACCCAGACATGCAAGCCGTTGCAGAAACCAGGCCCTCCGCGGTGGCTCTGGAATTTCATTCATTCCAAGTCCTGCCACGGTTTTTCCCGCGAGTGTCCGGCATCTTTCCGCGCTTCGGAACGCATCTGACAAATCCGGGAGCGGGTGTGAGAGCAGACCTCGCTTGACTTGGCTATCCATCAGATGTTTAAGTAGTTGTTTGTTTTCCGCCAGTTCCTAATGACATGTCAGCAGCGGGCGGTTGCGCCGGCGCCGGGTAAGTACTGACTCGCGTGCCGTTTCTACTCTCTCCAAATGACGTGGTTGAGAATGGTCCGATTGAATCGGAGGAAAAGCGTGATGGGTAATGGCCGTTGGTCGGCGAAAAGCTCGGGAAAAGGCTTGCTCTGGGTGCGTGCCGTTGGAGCAATGTTTGTGCTGCTGGTGTCGGGTTCGGTGTTGCTCGGATTCGGTTCCCGTCACGATGCCCGGACGTCCCTGGCTCCAGTTCCAGCTTCTCCGCTTCCAACCTTCTCCAGATCTTCCCTGAGGTCGAAGCCGGAGGCGCGCGCCATTCTCGGACAGTTGCCGCTCATCTTCGAGCCCAACCAGGGCCAAGCCGATCCCCGGGCAAAGTTCCTGGCGCGCGGCGCGGGATACAGTCTGTTCCTCGAGACCACAGGTGCCGTGCTCGCAATGCAAACAGCCCACGCCTCGCCGGAGAGAAGGGAACAGTTCGTAGGTATGAAGCTGGTGGGTGCTAACCCCGCAGCGGCCCTCGCCGGGGCCGACCCACTGCCCGGCAAGAGCAACTACCTCATCGGCGACGACCCGCACAAATGGCATAGTGGCATTCCGCAGTTTGCCGGAGTTCGCTACGCCAGCGTTTATCCCGGAATTGATCTCATTTTCTATGGAAAACGGGGCCAACTCGAATACGACTTTCGCGTTGCCCCGGGCGCGGATCCCTCGCAAGCCGAGCTGCAATTTAACGGCGCGAACAAGCTGGAACTGAGCGGCGGCGATCTGATTCTCACCGGCAGCGACGCCGGCGGCTTGCGTTTGCAGGCGCCTCAGGTTTACCAGCGCGACGGAGACCGCCACAAGCAGATAGCAGGACGCTTCGTTCTGCGCGCCGGCAACCGCGTCGGTTTCGAGGTGGGCCCTTATGACCGCAGCCGCGAACTCATCATTGACCCAGTGCTGAGCTTCTCGACTTACTTTGGCGGCAGCGGTGCGGAAACCTCACCTTCGGTTGCGGTCAATGGTGACGGCAGCATCTATATCGCCGGCACAACGCAGGGTTCGCCAGTGAGCGTGTCCGCGAACTCGTTTCCTGCTACTGGCGACCTGACCCTGATTCCATCGACTTTGTCCCTCACGACGACCAGCCCAAGCCATATCTTCGTCGCCAAGATCTTTCCTTCGCAACCCCCGTCCGTAGCCTACGAAACCTTTATAGGCGGCAACGGGACCGACACCAGCATCGGCATCGGAGTGGATAACGGCGGCAATACCTATCTCGTTGGCAACACCAGTTCCACGGACTTTCCCACCAACCTCACCAACGTTCTGGGATATCAGACTTCGCCTGAGCGGAAGACGCAGTGTACTGCTTCCCCCACATGCACGTCAGTGTTCGTTAGCGTGCTCAGCCCGTCGGGCTCCGGCCCCCTCATTTATTCTTCCTATCTCTCCGGCAATGGCAACGACCACGCCACTGGGATGACGATCGACACTAAAGGAGACGTGTTCATCACGGGCACCACTACCTCCAACCAGGAACCCGTAACCGACGCCTTCCCCGCGACCCAGTTGCCAGTACCGATTCAAAACACGCGGCTTTCGAGCGTCGCATTCTTCGTCACCCAGGTAAGTACCCTTATCCCGAGCGCGGGCGGCATCGCGTATTCGACATACTTCGGCGCCGAAACGCCGAGTTCTCCGATAGCCACCGGCGGCGGCGTGGCGGTAGACACCACCGGCAACATTTACTTCAGCGGTACGACGAATTTCTACAACAGCGGCTCGGGCGTGTACGGCGACAGCGGCCAGTCGGGAGATTTTCCCATCTTCAACGCGTATCAGCCCTGCCTGGATACGCCTCCGCCGACCATCCTCACCAATCCAAACCCGTGCTCGAGTAAGCAACTTCCTGTGCCGTTTCCGACGGATGCCTTCGTCGCCAAACTAAATCCCGCTTCGGCCGCGGGTGCGCAACTGCTTTTCTCGACGTACTTCGGCGGCAGCGGTACGGATTCAGGTTCCGCGATTGCGATTGACTCCGGCGCCGCCAACATTTACCTGACCGGATCGACAAATTCGAGCGACTTCGTCATTCCGACGGGAAGCGCACCCTTCCAGTTGTGCCTGGATACTCCGGTGAACCCCACTACCCCGCCAACATGCACTACCATCGCATCCCCGGCACCCGATGCCTATGTGGCACGGATGACCAACCCGACACAGAGCACGACTGGAGTGCCAGTGGACGTGGCTCTTTCCTATTTCTCGTACCTGGGCGGAACTGGGAGCGACAGTGGGGCAGCGATCGCGGTGTTGGATTCGTCGAGCAGTACACTCGACGACGTAATCATCACGGGCACGACCAGTTCGACAGACTTCCCGGTCACCACCGGCGCAATCCAGAGCGCGTTCGGGACAGGTGCCACGTCGAACGCCTTCTTTGCCGAGATTAATACGACGACGACGGTGAGCGAAAACCGGGTTGGCTCTTTTGTCACATACTTTGGTGGCAATGGGGTGGACCACGGCACCGGCATCGCGGTCGATCCCAACCTCAACACCTATTTTGTCGGCGATACCACTTCGAACAAAGGCACCCTGGAAACCAAGAATCCCCTGCAGAGCACGCTCAATGGGACGCGCAACGCGTTCGTCGTCGAGTTGGGGACGGCGGCCGAATTGTGTATCGCCACGTGCCCGGCGCCAACCGTGTCCCCGAACACAGCAGTGGTGAGCGCCGGCAACCAGGTCACGGTGACCTTTACCGTTGCCAACCAGGGACCAGACCCTGCCACGAATGTCGTAGTCAGCGGCACGGTTCCCACTGGAGTGACCTTCAACAGCGCGACCGCGAGTTCGGGTACCTGCAGTTCGCCGAGCAACAACGGGGTGGTTTGCCAAATCCCCTCGCTGCAATCCGGCTCCGCTTCGAGCGTCGTTTTCGTGGTGACGCCGAGCGGCGCTTGCACATCCTGTTCGGTGACGGCGACAGCATCCAGCAATAACAATACGAGCACCAGCAACACAGCTTCTGCCTCGTTCGTCGCGAGTGGTTATTCCGTGCGAATCAGCCCCCCTTCCCAGACCGTAGCCGCCGGTCTGCCCGCGCAATATGCCGTGAATTTGTCTCCGACGCAGGGAGTATTTGGAGCCAGTATCGCGCTCAGTTGCAGCGCTCTGCCCACCGGGGCAACTTGCAACTTCACTTCGAACTCGGTCAGTTTGGCAAACGGCGCTCAGTCCATTGTGCTGAACCTGACAACGACCGCACAACCCGAGACCACCGTCACTTCCGCGCCCTGGCACCGTCCGCTTTACGCGCTCTGGCTGATGGTTCCGGGAATGACCCTGTGGGGGCTGGGTGCCGGCGGCAAACGCCGCGGCTGGAGGAAAGGGAAGACGACGAGCCGTCTGTTAGGTCTGCTCGCGCTCTTCGTGCTCTTCGCCCTGGTTCTGTTACAGCCCTCCTGCAGCAGCGCCAAGACACAACCGACGGTGAGCGGAACTCCTTCGGGGACCTACCCCCTCACGGTCACGGCAACCTCGGGCTCGTTCACACAAACTGTGCCGTTCAGCTTGACGGTGATACCGTAAATCGCAGCACCGACCGGCGGCGCGCTTCCGGGAAGAATTAGAGCCTTTGTAAGGTGGGTCTAGGCTCCGGCGGAAAGCTTGTGGGGGTTCTTGGTCTCGGCGATGCCATACTGCCGAATCTTGTAAAGCAGGGCTTTGTAGCTGATTTGCAAAAGGGCCGCGGCTTGTTTACGGTTCCAGTTCGTCTGCTCGAGCGCTTGCCGGATGGCTTCCCCTTCGGCTTCGTCTTTTGCGGTGCGCGCCAGCGATTTCAATCCCCCGCCAGCCTCGCCGCTTTTTGCTCCAGAGTCTCCTCGTGCACCGCCGTTGCCGTCGTTGCGGGGCTGCAATTCGGCTACTGCCAAATTCTCGTCCCCCAGGATTAAGTAGCGCTTCAGAAAGTTGTTCAGCTCCCGCAAATTGCCCGGCCAGGAATGTGCCTGGCAAGCTTCGAGCAACTGCGGAGACAGCGGCAGCTGAGGCCGTGCGTATCGTTCGGCCATGCGCGTCATGAAATGTTTCAGGAGAACCGGAATCTCTTCCTTCCGTTCGCGCAGCGGCGGCAGTTGTAGAGTGAATGCATTTAGACGGTAGTAAAGATCCTCACGCAGCCGTTTTGCAGCCAAAGCCTGCGGAATGTCAATGTTGGTGGCGGCCAGGATGCGAACATCCACCCGGATGACGCTCCGGCTGCCCAGCCGCGAGAATTGCTGATCCTGCAGCACGTGCAGCAGCTTGGCCTGCAGCGCCGGCGGCATCTCGCCGATTTCGTCGAGCAAGATCGTCCCTTTGTTGCACAGCTCGAACTTGCCCGGTTTGGCGTGCGTCGCCCCGGTAAAGGCTCCCGGCTCATAGCCGAACAGCTCGCTTTCCAGCAGATCTGCCGGGACGGCCGCGCAATTCACTTTCAGGAACGTGCGATGGGCGCGCGGCGAGAGCTTGTGAACCAGGCGGGCCAGCACTTCCTTGCCGGTGCCGCTCTCGCCCAACAGCAATACCGGGATATCCACATTAGCGACCAGAGCGGCCTGTGAGCGGATCTTCCGCATGGCAGGGCTGGCTGCGATGAAGAACGTGTCTTCGCCGACTTCCTCGACTTCGCCTCCCGCCGGCGCTTTGCCCTGACCCAGGCATTGGTCGATCACCGCATCCAATTCCGCTTTCTGGAAGGGTTTAGTCAGGTAATCATGAGCCCCCAGGCGCATGGCTTGCACGACCTTCTTCGTATCGTTGACGCAGGAGAGCATCACCACCTTGATACCCGGCCGCTTCTGACGGAGCTGCTCCAGTGTCTCCAGGCCGTCGATTCCGGGCATCAGCACATCCAGCAGCACCAGATCCGGCTCCATGCCTTTTTCCACTCGCTGCAGAGCCTCTTCGCCCGTCGACGCCGTCTCCACTTTGTAGTCGTCGACCTCCAACAGCGTCCGGATATACCGGAGCATGGCCGGTTCGTCATCCACCAGAAGAATCTTGGCGGTCTCGCTCATCGATTCTTTCCTTTGCCGGCAGCGTTCGGGACAGGCTTGAAGGGAATGAGGAATGAGAATTTGCAACCCGCCCCAGGATCACTTTCCACCCAGATTTTCCCGCCCATACCCTGCACCAGGCGGCGCACAATCGCCAACCCAAGCCCCATGCCTTCCTGGTTTTCCGTGCCCGGCAGGCGGAAGAAATCATCAAAAACTTCCTGATGATACTCCGCGGGGATTCCTGGACCAGTATCAGACACGCTGACCTTCACGGCATTGGGCTGCGAAGTAACCTGTCGGCGCCTTTCGCCCGAGGATGCCGGCTGGTCTGTAGCACGCCGCTCCCACATGTGAGGTTCCGCATGCAACCAAACCGTCCCACCCCCGGGAATGAACTTGAAAGAGTTCTCCAACAGGTTGGAGATCACCCGCTCCAGCTTGGGAGAATCAAAAGGAAAAACCGGCAGCTTGTCATTTGCGAGAAAGTAAAGAGCGAGGCCCTTTTCCTGAAAGCGGGTGGACCACAAGCGGCAAACGTCGGAGAGGCAGTCGTTGATGTTGGCCGCCGCGAACTGCATCTTGAGGCCGCCAGTTTCCAGAGCGCTGTATGTCAGAAAATCCTGGATGAACCGTTGCAGCCGTTTGCCACTCGACTGCATGTCGCGCAGCACTTCCCGCTGGCGGTCATTCAACGATCCTAGTTTCTCGCTCTGCAGCAATTCAACGTACCCGTTCAAAATTGCCAGAGGCGTCTTCAGATCGTGAGCGGCGGAGCCAAGAGCATTCGTCGTACGCTGGAATCGCTCTTGCAACTCGGAGTGCGCCTGCAACAACTCACTCACATTGGGCAAACCTTCCCCAGCTGCCGGAAGCGCAGATGCGCCCGTCTTTACTGCGCCAGGCTCGGAGACGTAAATATTCTTTTGCACGGTGGCCATAAGGGGTATGGTGGTCTGACACAGAGGGAGGGGGCGCACTCGACTTGCTGCCAAGAGCTGTATAAAAATCGTATGCTAGCCCACTTTTCCTTGTCAACGAAAAATGCAAGCTGATTACCCAAGTGTGGCAAAACCTTGCACTCAACTCCGGATGAAGATCGTGGATGCCCCACCCCTCGGCGGACCAAGCGGAGCTTAGGGCGAGTGCAAACTCCCCACTTTAGCGGCTTTTCTGCTCCCAGCGCCCAGAGTTGACCCCGTCTCTATGGTTTTCTACCCCGTTCCTCTCTGGATTTGGCCCTAATTCTGGATTTGGCCCCTAAGGTGCTCGAATTGCCGAATTAAACGTGCTAGGAAGGGGTGTGCGTGAACTGTAAGACTCCAGCGGCAGAGCGTCGGCGGTGGCCGCGCTTACCTTTGGCCATCCCGGTCTTTGTCAGAAGCGGGACGGAGACGGACAAGGAATTCCTGGAGTTTGCTACGGCTCTCAATGTCTCGGCCGGCGGCATGCTAGTCGCGGTTCGCCGCTCTATCCCGTCCGCCGCCAAGGTTTTGCTCGAGATTCCCAGCGCTCCGCTGGCAGCGTTGGCGGCCCTCCCCCGAGTTGCCCGAAACCTGCGCGCCAAGGTGCTGCGGATGCAACACGGCGAGGGCTACAACCTCGTCGGTCTGAAATTCTCCCGGCCGCTGCTCAACTCCCACGCTCCCTCCAAGCCGCTCCGACGGAAACTCGCTTCTTCCGTGTGAAAACCTTTTCCCTTGCTCCTCAGTGATTTTCCGCTGCGTTCCCGACTCCCTCGGGCCCAGCAGTTTTCCCCCTGAATCTTTAGTAAGTTGCTTTTCGTCAATCACATAGACTAGGCTGTCAGAATACGTTCCTCCTCCTCCTGCGTTTGGCTCTCCGGGTGCACACCACAGGGTAAGCCTGTGCTGCGGAAGCCAGGAACACTTATGAGCACTTCAAATCCAGTCAGCGCGCTGATCCAGCCCTTGGGCGAGATGCCCCCCGAATCTATCGTGTTCGGCGGCACCGAGGCCATGCGGGCTCTGCGTGAACGGCTGGCCAAAATAGCCGGCGCCAACGTCCCCGTGCTGATCCAGGGAGAGAGTGGCACAGGCAAGGACATTATCGCGCGCATGATCCACGCCGCTTCGCCATGGAGAACCGGTCCGTGGGTGAAGGTGAATTGCCCGGCGATTCCCGGTACGCTTCTCGAAAGTGAACTGTTCGGCTACGAGAAGGGAGCCTTTACCGGCGCCTACGGCACCAAGCCCGGCCGCGTGGAAATGGCGCATCGCGGCACGCTGTTCCTCGATGAAATCTCCGAACTCGACATGGCCCTGCAGTCGAAGCTGTTGCAACTGCTGCAGGACGGCCAATTCTGCCGCATCGGCGCGCAGGAAGACAAGAAAGTGGAAGTCCGAGTGGTGTGCGCCACCAATCGAAAGCTGGAAGAGGAAATTGCCAACGGCGCCTTCCGCGCGGATCTTTTCTACCGCATCAATGTCGTGAATCTCCACATGCCGCCGCTGCGCGAGCGCGCCTCCGACATTCCGCAACTGGTCAACTATTTCCTCGAGTATTACAACCATAAATTCAACTCGCGCGCCAACCCGCTCTCCGCCGACTTGATGACCGCGCTGCGGAAATACCACTGGCCGGGCAACGTCCGCGAGCTGGAAAATCTGATGAAGCGCTACGTGATCCTGGGTACGGAAGAGTCCATCTCCGGCGACCTGCGCCCGCACGAACCAGACTTCTTCAGCGCCGACATTTCCGTCGACGGTCCCATTTCGCTGAAAAAGATCACCCGGCAGGCCGTGCAGGAACTGGAACGCAAGATCATCCTCAAAGTTTTGCAGCATCATCACTGGAACCGCAAACAGGCAGCCCGCGCCCTGAACATCAGCTACCGCGCCTTGCTCTATAAGATCCGCGACGCCGGCCTGCCCTCCAACCGCGTCCCTCGACTCCAGCCCGAGGACTCCGTTAGCCAAACCATCGCCGCCGACTGATCATCCTCCCACCGTTGCGCGACTGTGCCCGGAATCTAACCCCCACGCCGCGTCCGCCCTATTCCCATTTTTCACTCCTCAGGCCATAATCGTCTGCAATCCCTGAAGTTCGAACTCTTTGGCGCCGGCTTTAAGGCCGCCGCAGGCGAGGGTATAAGTGGCTCCGGTTCTAGTTTGGCTCATTCTGTTCCTTTGCCTGCTGATCTCGGTCGTCAAGTATACGTTCGCGCTTATCTTGAAGTGGTCAGTTCCAGGAGCGACGGTCAAGAAAGACTATGCGTACCAGCCCACGGTGAGTGTCCTCATGCCCTGTTTCAACGAGGGCAAGACGGTCTACGAGACCATTGAGAGCATCAGCAACAGCAATTATCCTAATGACCGGTTTGAAGTGATCGCGCAAGACGACTGCTCAGTGGACGATAGCTACGAGTGGATGCTCAAGGCGCAGCGCGACTTTTCCAACATAAAAGTCAGGGTGGGACGGAACACCGTGAACAGCGGGAAGGCCCGCACCGTTTGCAATGCCTTACAACACTCCACGGCAGAGCTGATGATCTCCATCGATTCCGATTGCATTTTTCATCCCGATGCGATCCGGGAGCTGGCGGCTTGCTTCTCGGAGCCGAAGATCGGGTCCGTCGGCGGCCGAGTCGGAGTGAGGAATCCCAACGAAAACGCAATTACTGCAATCCAGACGTTTATCTACTACGCCGCGTTTAAGATCTACAAGGTTCCCGAGAACTGGACGCGCAGCGTGGGCTGCATCAGCGGATGCCTCTTCGCCATCCCCGCGATTTGCTGCTCGAGATCGAGCCCAAGATTCGCAGCCGTCATTGGTTCGGCATTCCGGTCAACCAGGGCGAAGACCGCTTCCTTACCCATCAAACGCTGCTGCGTGGCTATGGAACTTACATTAACAACGACGCCCTGTGCTGGACCACCGTGCCCGCAACATTGCCCGAGCTGTTCAAACAGCAACTACGCTGGAAGCGCAGCATCGTACGCGATCTTTTCTACACGCTCCGCACGCTGCCTCAGCATGTCTGGACTTTGCATCCCAATACAGTGCTCACGCTGGTGTTGACGCCACTCGGGGCGCTCCTTGGGCTGTTGGTGGTTTTTACCATGATGTCCGGCAATCCGATGGAGATGGCCGGTCCGGGACCGCTGATCGGCTATCTCGCAATCGCCGCAGTTCTCGCGTGGGTGATCAGAAAATACAGCGCCCGGGAGGCGGTCAACAACCCGCTCGCCTTCGGCGCCTATTTAGCCTGGACGGTCGTCAGCAGTCTATTTCTAACTACCCTGGCTCTGTGCACCCTCAACTCCAGAGATTGGGGCACGCGGACGAAAGAACAAGAAACCCAACAGGAGGTCACCGATGGCGACCGAAGTCGTCAAGAAAGAGCCTGAGGCTAAACCTTCCGTGATCCAGCCAATGGTGTACAAGTCGGTGGTCACGGTTTACCGCATCTTTGCCATAGTAACGCTCTACCTCGTGCTCGCCGGCGTACTGGCATACGGCTTTGTCATGGGCTTCTATGCCTTGAACACATCGTGGGCTGCTCCGGTGATTCTTTCTCCCGCCGATGACAAGAGTCTCGATTTCACTGAGAAGCTGGTGACCAGCCGGCAGACGCTGGAAGATCTGAATGTAGACATCAAGAAGCTGCAAGACGGCGTCGCTGAAATGAACAAGCACCGTGCTGCGCTTGAAGCGCTGGAGCCCGAACTTCAAGCCGCGATCGCCCGCGAGAAACAGCACAACCTGGCCACCGGCCCCCAACTCCTGGAACTCGACAAGCAGAAGCAGGCCGACAACCTGAAAACCCAAGCGGTCATGGCGCAGGTGAAAGAAGTGGAAGCCGCCATCGACAAGGATCTGGCTGCGGGTTTGATCACCAAAGGGGATGCCGCCACCCAGCGAGCCCGCGCTGAATCAGGTACAGAGTTCCTACACCGACAGCAAGATCGGCGCCGTCCTATTAACTGACAACATTCTGGAGAAGACCACCACCGACACCAAGACCCTGGACGTGCTCGACAAACAGGCTGAACTGATCTCGGAGATTGCGCAGCTTGACATCGCGATTGCTGTTGCCCAAAAGCAGATCTCCGAGGAGACGAAACAGATTGATCGGCTGAAAGAGGCAATCAACACCGCCAAGCAGACGCCTTACTACCTCAGCGTCTCCGGAGCCACCGCCGTGAATTTCGCGTTTGTGCCTTATGACAACCAGAGCAGTGCGTCCCCCGGCTCTGCGGTCTATGACTGTTACCTGAACATGGTGTTGTGCAGGAAAGTGGGCACGGTCAAACAGATTTTTGCCGGTGAAGAACATGCCATCCATCCCATCTTCAGGACGGACATCCGCGGCTTCATGATCCAGATGCAGCTGGACCATCCCGAATCCGCGAAATCGAAAACCGTGTTCCTGAACCGCAAGCCGCTTTTCTTCTGATCTTCATTCTGAGGAGACGTTACATGCCCCGCACCCAAGCGACGCCCAAAATAACGCCTAAGCTGAAGCTTGAAGTGAACCTCAAGACGTTCAAGGGAACATTCGGCACAAGCATTGCGATCGCGATGCTGCTCGTCCCCGCTGCCTTTGCCGCCGACGCAAAAGATGCCGACGCGAAGAATAGGAATAAAGACCAGCAGTCCTTTTGCAGATACGTGACCGAGCAGGCTGCAGCGCAGCGGGAATTGCTGATGGTGCCCAATGCGGTCGCGGGGATTACCCAGCCCAACACCGGCCTACCCATGCAGGCAGTTTGGGGAGTCTCCGGCAGCCTCGCCGGCGTCAGGAAGGGCATACTCACGATGGATGCCGCGCGCAAGAACTGTGATCTCTACAGCGCAACCACTTCCACCCAGCAGGATATCCAATATGCCACGGCCAGCCTGGAGAAGCAGGCGCTGCAACACAGACTGGAGCTGATACAGCAAGCGTTTGAAAGCCTAAACGCCCTCCTCGCCACCACCACGAAGATGGTAGAGGCGCAGAATATGACCCGGCCCATGGCCTTCGCCTTGCAAACCACGCAGATCAAGCTAGACGCGGATCGTTCCGACACACAGACGAAGATCGTCTCCCTCTACACGCCGCCGCTCAGTGGCAGGCCGGTGAAGGAGTTGGTCGCCGAGAAGCTGGGCAGAGAAGTGAACCAGCAAAAGGCCCTGGACAAACTGAATCGCCAGAATGACTGGGACATGGCGCTTTCGGTGGGCGAACACCAGCAGATCAGTCCGTGGGTGGATAGCAAAGGAGCATACGGCGAGGTATCGATCAGCTACAACCTCGCCAGCCATGCCATCAACAAACATCTCGACCAGGCCGCTGATGCCTACGACGATTGGAAAAAAGTTCAGGAAGGCGATGTCGTCCGCAACGCAGACATCCTCAAGCAGCAGGTGGTAAACGGCATTTCCGTCCAGGACGGCCGGCTCAAAGCTCTCCAGGAGCAGGAGAAACAGATCGAAAGCAACCTTCAACTCGCGGGCAGCGCCGAGACCACAGCTGCCCTGGACTTCCACAACCAGTTAACCACGGCGCAATTGCTGCTGCAGATCGAAATCGGCGATGCCAGCTTTCGCCTCGACCACCTGAGAGAGTTTCTGGCAAGGAACTTCTAATGAACGGCTATCCTTGGTGAGTCGCCTTCCGGCTGCTTCGCTTCCAATACAAATACCCGGGCACACCGAGGAGCACGATCACTGTGCCCCAGAAAGCCTGGGTCGGGCGCGTCCAGATGGTGTTCAGAGTCCAGGCCGTGCCGACTAGTACGTAGACTGCCGGCAGCCAGGGATATCCCGCACAGCGGTAGGGACGCGGAACGTCGGGACGCTTCCAACGCAAAACAAACAAGCCGATCACAGTCAGCGTGTAGGAGAGCACCATGCCGTAAATGACGTAGGTGTAGAGCTGATCGTAGCGGCCGCTGACGGTGAGCAGCGCGGCCCAGATGCCTTGTCCAATCAGGCTGAAGGCTGGCGTGCGCCACTTGGGATGGATGACCGCCATGCGTTTGAAGAAGACGCCGTCCTGCGCCATGGCGAGATATACGCGTGCGCCCGAGAGCGTGCAGGTGGCTGCCGCGCTGAAGCATGAGACCGCAATCATCAGCGAGAGCCACATCGCGGCATGAGGAGAAAACAGCGCAGCCGCGGCGGCATGGGCGATGGTTTCGTGCCGGGCGATCTCGGGGAGCGGCAGGGCGTACAAGTATGTCATGTTCATGGCCATGTAGATTGCGCCGACCACCAACACGCCCAGCACCATGGCCAGGGGCACGTTCCGGCGCGGCTCTTTGACCTCGCCCGCTACCCAGGTGATGTATACCCATCCGTCGTAGGCCCAGAACACTGCGAT
>JBAUVZ010000248.1:0-1508 GCA_049583505.1 Candidatus Sulfotelmatobacter sp. | reverse complement strand
ATACCATCGCCGATGGCGTGATCTACATCCGTGGCAACGACTGGCAAAACGGCTATTGGACAAAGCGCATCCCGCTTGCCGCGCTCGACTCGCCCGCCACCATACGAGCCAACCAGCAGCGTGGCGTAAAATTCATGCTGCCGTCCGCGCCCAATGTGGTAATCGCTAGTTTCTAGCCGTTACTACTATTGCTTCAACATCCCCTCGATCGTGACGATATCAACTAACCCCGAGCAGCCGTAGATTGCGGGTAGAATGCGATCCGCTGGGTGGAGGCGCCGCAATTCTGCAATCCGCTCGGTTCCCGCTCGATAAGCGGGAAGATACATTCGGCCGAGTAACGGATGTTGACCCCAGGCGCCAGAAAGCTTATCCGCACGCTCTTCGGTAACCAGGAAGTCCCGGCGAAGTGTCGCCGCCACTCTCTCGCGCGGCACTCCTTCTCCCCAAGTCAGATACGACGACTGATTCTTGGCATCATCCTGCAGCAGGGCCAGCAGCACGCCGATCTGCAAATCTTCATCGGGGAGTTGTTCGATCTCAGTTACGCCATGGGCGATGAGAATGGCATTGTTCGCGATGCCCTCGAACAGAGTGGCCGCACGAGTGTTCATGGTCAACACTGAGGCTTCGAAGCCAGCTTTCCCCCGGACATAGAGATCCTGTAAGTAGGCAAACGTAGTAACGTGTCCGGGCACGACTTCGTGGCTCACCAGTTGCTCGAACTCCGGTACAGAGATTTGTAACGAAGCGTTGATCTCATAAGTCGCTTCGTATCTCGGGCTGCCATCCGCCATGCGCGCGCGCCCAAGATAGTTCATCGAGCCCGAAAACCAAGCGTCTTTAATAGGCAGGAATTCAATATTCGCCCGAGGCACAGGCAAGAGATCGGGCGGAAGGTAGGGCAGCAAGTTGACCGCGCTGAGGTGGTCAAATTGGGCGATCACCGCCGCTCCCAGGGCGCGGACGGAAGCCATCGGAACCACGCGATCCCGTCGCCAACCATCGACCGCCCCGAGAAGGCCGCCAGAACTGGAGGTCGAATAACCCGCCCGGCCCAACAACTCGGCCACACGATCCCGCTTTGCTCCCGGGTTCGACTGCTCCGGAGGCCGTCCGGTCGAGGATTCAACACAGCGGGCGTAGGGAACGGGCTTGCCCTTCCCAAGCACTTCCATGGCAAGGCCCCACATCGTCTCCAGGCAAAGTGACAAGCCTTCGAGATACTGCCTGCGCGTGCCACCAATCTTCGGAGCACCAATCTTCCGGGCCTCATCGCGAATTCCAGCGATGGCTTGCGGCAGATCCACCTGACGTAAGTACTCCTGCACCGCTTGACGATCAGCGTTCTTGCCGGAAACGCCACCGGCCTCGCGCACCCGCGCCGCCGCTGGCACCGTGTATGCTGCCGGCAGTGGCTCATCCGAAAACCAAGAGTCGGCGATGAATCGTCCCGTGCCCGAGGGGCACATGACATCGCCGCCCCAAAGCGTATCAATACCCAGAAC
>JBAUVZ010000247.1:0-4484 GCA_049583505.1 Candidatus Sulfotelmatobacter sp. | reverse complement strand
GTGACATCTCGTTTTCTCCTGACGGACATCGCATCGCCTATTTCCGGCTGAACAGCCCGGAGGTCGGCAAATACATGATCCTCACCGCCCCGCCGGATGGCGGGGGTGAGACCACTTTGCAAACCGGAGTTGCAGCCGGAGAGCCATTCTCCTTGACATGGTCATTGAAGGGTGACGAAATCTACTACTCACTGTACTTGGCTGTGGAAGGAGTGGGCGCGATTGACTGTCTCGACGTTAGCACGGGTAAATCGCATCGGTTCGTCACCTTCAAAAGCCAGTTCCCCTATGAAATCCAGTGGTCGCCAGATGGCGAGACACTTTATACAAACTATGGGCAAACAGGAGCCAATCGTTTAAAAGGACAAATCGGATTCCTACGCAGAACAGGCAGCGAGATCGAACCGATTACCCGTGACACGAGCCAGTATAAGACTCTTTCGCTTTCCGCAGATGGAAGAACCATCGCCACGATTCTGTTGAGAAGCTATGGAACGATTTCCGTCTTCTCAAACACAGAGCACGGCTTCAGGGAAACCCGAACTTTGCAAACGCAACCAAACGAATTTGACGGCTGGAGTTATTTGAATTTGCTCCCTGACAGTAATCTGGCTGTTAGTAGCCTTGCCCGCGTGGTGAAACTGACACCTGACGGGAAGAATCGAACTCAACTCTTGGCGGATACCGACGCCTCAATCTTCGACCTCGCTTCTTGTGGCACGAATTATCTTGTTCTGACTTGGGCATTTCACGCCCGAACGACCACTATGAACGTTTGGCGCACCGATGCGGACGGTTCGAATCCTCTTAGATTGACGAACGGAAAGCTCGATTGGTACCCGGTTTGCTCGCCCGATCACGAATGGGTGTATTACATCAACTGGGAAGACAAGAACATCTACCGTGTACCACTGGGCGGATCGGGCAAAGCCGAAGCAGTAGTCGCTTCTCCCCAAGATTATTTGGGCGGACTGAGTGTTTCTCCAAACGGCAAGATGCTCGCCGCAGCAGTTCACAAAACGGAAGGGCAGGGAATCTCGGTCAAGATTGCACTCTTTGAGATTGGATCGCAGAGTCAGCCGAGATTGCTCGACGCTGCTCACCGTTCAGGGGGCGTGCAATTCACTCCTGACGGGAAGTCCGTGGCTTTTACAAATCGGGAAAACGGTGTGGACAACGTGTGGGTGCAGCCCTTAGACGGTTCTGCGGGTCATGCAATCACCGACTTCCAGTCGGAGCAAATCTGGTCGCTGAGCTTTTCACCGGACGGCAAAAGCCTTGCTGTTCTGAGGGGGCACTACGATTCCGATGTTGTCCTCCTGCAAGAAGCGAAGTAGTGACACACTCTGACTGAGAAGCGTTCTGGAAAGGCGCCGACCCCGACATCCCCATCCTGAAAGAAGCCAAAGCCGAGTACGGGAAGTTGCAATAGCGTCCGGGCTATCATGTTGTCGGTTACAGCAATGGAGGAGGTACTATGCGTCGGGAACAAGCGCTGAAGGCTGTGCTGGTCGTGGTGGGATTGTTGTTTACGGCGGGAGTTATTCCGCTGACGATGTTTTTCTCGCGAGAACCTGCTGTGCCAATGATAATGAGCATCTATGTCACACTTGGGATTTTCCTGCTGCTAGCGGTGCGTAACCCAGCGGCGAACCGGAGCCTGATCGGCTTCGCCGGATGGGCGAATCTTGCCCATGCTGCTGTAATGGCAGCCCAGGAATACCGGAATGTGATCGAACGCCGAGAACTGGTGGGAGTGGTTGTGTTCGCAATAGTCGGCGTAGCCCTGATCGCGCTGGCTCCGACGAAACAGCCAGTCGAGCGGGTGTCGGCAGCAGTAGTATAGGTAGTTGGATATGCCGATCATGGCGTGGGTCATCCTGCTGGCATCAGCCGACGTTCTGCCGTGCAGTAGGCCAAGCGTGGTCGGTAGCTGAGAGCGAAAAGCTCTGAGAAAGTAGAGATAATGATGTGGCAGGAAGACGCAAGGTTCTAGCCGCAGCCGCGCTCTGGGGAGCGTGCGCTTGGTTCCTGAGCTTGGATGTGGATTTCCTTGTGACGAATCTCCGCAGCGCTCCCCATTGGCTGCTTCAGGGTTTCCGTGCTCTGTTCATGGGAGTGAGCGTCGCCATCGGCTATGCGATATATCGGAAGTATCTGCTTGAAATACGGACTCGTAGCCAGAAGTATGCTGAGATTCGAGAGGAGATTCGCCGACTTCTTGCCGCTTTGCTCACCACTCCCGATGAAGATTTGATCCGCCAACTGCACCTCACGATCAAGCGCATCGAGCAAGTGCTCAAACGTCACGACCCCCAGGCCGCTCACCTAGGTGGGGAACGGAAAAAGCCAAAGGTTGCGTGAAACACTGGCCAGCAGCATGAGGAAAAGGCGATGAATTTTAACGATCACTATGGCCTCACCGAATGGGGCGCACAGGGCTTTATGAAGTGCTTCAACGGTCATTACAAGCACCCCCAATTCTTTGCTCCCAGCGAGCGTCGAAAAGCAGAGAAAGGCAAAGGTGCGCTCTGTATGACCTGTCAGGAGATAGCCCGGGGGCAAGCCGCCTCTACAGGGAAGGTGAGTAAGAAAGAAAAGGCGAAGCGAGGCTCAGCTTGGCGAGACGGCGGCCACGACCACATGCTCCTCGCAGGCACAAAATTTTAGCGGGCTCGATCCCGTTCTTGACTATGTGGCCTGGGGACCTCCAGCAACTGTCAAGAGTTGCAGGGGCAACTGGAATCCGAAACGTGCCGAAGTTGCCGATTTCGCCGATCTGAAGGGCTTACTGCCGAGAAAACACTTCTCGTCCATAATCAAAAGCAATTTCATGTGTCCAGTACGGTCGCTCGCTTGCTCTCCAAGCGTTTCATGACTTTTTCGGCATTTTCAGGTTTCACCCCCACTTGTTCCAGGGCTGCGCGAAAGTGCTTCAGGAACAGGTCGAAGTGTGCATCGTTCAGACCATGATCTCTGGACCGGACGTGGGCATCACGAATATCCTTGCCGGTATACACTCGTCCGCCGAGGAGCATGGAAATGAACATAATCTGCCGGGACCGGAGGTGTGCCGTGTCTGCTCGTTCAAAGAAGTGGCGCAGTTTATCATCCTCCAAAACTTTGTTATAGAAGAGTTCCGTAGCAGCCTTGATAGTTCTACGTCCCCCGATCAGTTCATAGAGGTCTTCAGTCATGGTGTAGCGGTGTTAACGCGTTTTCCATACTGCGGCGCAGTATATCGCCACTTGTGTGAGTAGTCCATTTGTCAGTTTACGTAACCAGATGGGATGAGAAAGCCGGTCTCCGACGGGATGCAATACGCTCCGAAGCGCAAGAGATAAAGGAGACCGGCAATGCGGAAGGTTAGCACCAGCGGCACAGAAAAATCGAAAAGTGCTTGGCACCGCCGACTTGTTGGAGAGGCGATGTTACGTCATCCATCCCTTCTGGGGAACCGTCGTAACCTGTAAGTCTCAGTTCGCCAGAGGTATGCTTTGGTGGCGAATCGACCTCTGAATGGCCTACAAATATTCAATTCGGCTGTTGCTCGGTATCGTTTTTCTCGGGGCTGTTCTGTGTGCCCAATCGCCAAGGTCAAATCCAAGCGAGACAACCTACTTGGGCTTGCTCGACGACGCACGCGAAGAAGTGCTCAACTGGAAACCAGAGATTGCCAACAAGCGTGTCATCCGGCCAGCCTTTGAGCGAACCCCGTCAGGTTGGAAGAAAGTTGACCTCTCATCCCTGCCAACTCGCCTCAAATGGACAATCGCCTTCGACGGCAAAATGTTGGGGCATGTGGAGACTCAGGCAGACTCGAATGATTGGTTAACACCAGTTCATGCCATCCTGCCTTCTTCCGAACCTGTTCCATCCGTCGGTCAACCGTCCACAATGTTTGCTGGTTTAGCGGTGGAGAAGGTTCGTCGTCCATTGGTGGCTGTTTCAAGGCCGAATTTTCAAGACCCCGACGGGTGGAAACGCGTGCCTGTGCCTCAACAGGCCGCAGCGTCGATTCTCAGGACTTTTCGCCACGACTATCCACACGTGGACCGCTGCGGAGACGAAGAAATTATTGAACACGACTGGAAATTCCCAGATTCCGCCTTGTCTTTTCCCATCGCTTACGGCTCGAATAAGCAGTCGTTTCTCATCAAGACTAACTTGGCAGCAGGAAACTGCGGATTCGTTGATGATCCTGATGACCCGACATCGGAGCCATGGTTTTTCGTGGCCTCAGACGGAACTGCACGACGGATCGGTTCCTTTTTGACCCTGCTCGATGCTGGTGACTACGACGGCGACGGCAAGTCCGAAGTCGTGTTCTTTCTCACGCGAGGTGAAAACACGGATGGCTTCGTGCTCTTCGACTCTGCATTCCAGAAGCCCGCAACCCTCGATTGGCATTACCACTGAGTTGGCTTTACTGTCGAGAACAGGCGATTACACGCAATATAAAAGGCGCCCACTTTGCGGTAGGT
>JBAUVZ010000246.1:0-22142 GCA_049583505.1 Candidatus Sulfotelmatobacter sp. | reverse complement strand
CCGAAGATCGTGTTGGTGCGGATGAAATTCCATGGATACACAGGAGCGCAATCCGCCTGCGGATCCCGCGACAGCTTCAGCGGATCGAGCGATGCGATACCGCCTTCGGCTAATCCTGCGCCGGGCGCGCCGCCGTTCAGCTTGGTATCGTCAAGGTCGACACCCTGGTCGTTATCGGTGGTTGTTCCAGTCGGCAGCTGATAAGGCGCGCACGGTCCGGCCGCCAGACCAGTACCGGTCGTCTTCGCAGGCGCATCGAGCGAACGATCGTACGCGACGTCGTAATAGAGGCCAGTCGTCTTCGGTGTGCCGCCAGAGGCCAGCGCGGCCATTCCGGGGAAAGAGTCCGAAGGTTTTGAGGATTCTGTGTTCACATAATTGATCCCGGTCTGGCCGAGCGTTGCCATATTCGGACAGTACGGTTCCCCACCGTTCACCCCTGCAATCCCATTCGCGCAGTTGTAGAAATCTACCGCGTGCATGCCGTCAATGCTCAACAGCAGCACATGCTTGATCTTCCCCGAACCGACAGCGTTATTTCCCGGCGCAACTGAATGCATTGACGCAGCCAGACCGATCAGTCCTGCGACTCCAGCCAGTAACAAACTCTTTGCCTTCATGTGAACCTCCTCAAGAGTACGAGTATTAGGCGCCAGTGTTACCAGGTGCTACACGGGCGTTAATTCTCGGTGAAATCACCTTCAGATTGGTAACCTTCTGCACTGCGAAAACCTTCATTCCAAAAACCGGACACGAAAGAAGAGCGCAGCATGAAGCCGCGCTCTTCCTTGACGGTTGACTGCCGATGACCGCCGTGTCCCTGCTGCAAGGGCAGGCGCCGACGTGTCTAGAAAGACTTTGGCAGCACCTCTGGCCTTCCTGTGTATCGACCAGAGCTTGCGGACGCCCCTTCGGGGCGTCCGCCTAAGTTAACCGAGCCCTGCGGACAGGTTAGAACTGAACCGCCGGCAGGACGGGAGTTCCCTCTGCACGGACTGCATCCAGGGCTTTAGGACTGATACCCAAAGCGTGAAGAATGGTAGGCGCCACTTGGGCGGTACCCACTACGGTGCTCACTGTATTGGGTTGGAAGTTCGGGTTGGATAGCAGCAGAACGACATTCGTGTCGTCATGGGCGAACCCGCCGTGTTCAGCCTGTTTCGCTGTGCTGCCGGAATAAGTAACGCCGACATTCGGGGTCACGATGATATCCGGCGTGCGGGAGTCTACGGTTGGATCGTTGAAGTTAAGGAAGAGCGAAGGACCATAGTAGATTTGCCCCAGCCCGATTCCAGTCGTGGTGGAAGGGTTCGCTTCGAGGATTGAGATGGCGTCGTTCGTATCGAAGGAGCTCTTCAGCCAAACCAGCGAAACGTCATCTTCGGTCGGTCCAATTCCGGTGGGATTGTTGGTGGATTCCGAAAATGGAATGAATCCCGCGTTGGAGAGAAGCGTGACAGGTGAAGTGCCCTTGATGGTCTGACCGACGTAACGGCTGGGATCGATGGGCGATTGGCCGTGCTTGGCAGTAATCACGATCAGGGTCGAATTAAGGAGACCTTGTTTCTGCAGCTCGCTGACGAATGCCCCAATCGAGGCGTCGACGAACTGGAATTCGTTGAGCAACGCCGCGCTGGGCGTGCCAGCGGCATCCAGATATCCGCCGGTTACGCCGTTGCTCTTTTCAATGAGCTTTTGGCCCACGCTAAGCGCCTGGAAGTTCATACCGAAAACGGTGGGAACTTTGGTCGTCTTGGTGCCGAGGTGGTTCTTCCCATCGATCTCATTGAGGATCGCGTCCACCTTCAAAGTGTCGTAGCACTGAATGTTCTGGAAGCTGTTGGTCCAAGCCGTCAAGTCAGCCCCAGTGTCGCGGATTGAGGCGCAGGAGATACTCGTGGGAGTTGTGACTCCCGGAAGACCGATGACGCTGGAGTTGATTTCAGGCCCGTAGAAGTCGTCAAGCGCACTCGGTCCGAGGCCGGCGGCGACGGCGGAGTATGCAGGGTGCTTGTCGGACCATGCCGCATATCCGCCGGCGGCGTGAATCACGCTGAAGATGGTATTGGCGCGGACGAACTCCCATGGGAGAACAGGCGCGCAGCCTTTACTAGGGTCACGAACCAGTCTCTTGGTATCGATGGAGGCGATGCCGCCGTCAGTCAGGGCCGCGCCGGGTGCGCCACCGTTCACCTTTGTCTGGTCGATATCGATGCCTTCTTCATACTCAGTTGTTGTACCCGTTGGCGGCCCATAGGGGGTGCAGGGGCCAGCCCCAAGGCCGTTTCCGGTGGTCTGGGCTGGGGCGTCCAAATCCCTGGAGTAAGCAACGTCGTAATAGATGCCGGTCAGGGCCGGGCTTCCGCCCGTCACGATGGCGATCAGACCGGGGAAGGAATCGGAGGGTTTTGACGTGCTAGCGGAGACGTAGTTGATCCCAGTATTTCCTAGGGCAGCAATTGCCGGGCAAAACGGCTGGCCGTTGTTGGCGGTGCTGATGCCATTGGCGCAGTTCAACAAGTCGACTGCGTGCATTCCATCGACGCTAATGAGCAGCACGCGCTTGATGCCGGGAGCTTGGGCAAACGCCGCCGAGGCCGCGAGCAACATAGCCAATAGCGGCACGACGACACGAAGGTTGCGAGTCCAATTCATGGATTCCTCCTGTGGGATTTAGAAAGGCTCTGCGAGAATTAGCAGAGGGAAATAAACGGTAGGTAAGGGCAGTGTTAACTGTCGGTGAAAAACGAAACGCAGGCTGTGGATTTATGGCACCGTTCCGAAATGTCTGGGGTGCGACCGGAGATTTGCGAGGATCCTAGCGGCTGGGCTCTACGATCAGGATCATGCCGGGGCGGAGGACGGCGACGTTGCCGTTGTTGCGCTTGAGGGCGGCGACCGTGGTCTTGTAGGTGGTGGCGATCGAGTAGAGAGTTTCTCCACTCTTTACGGTGTGGCGGACCACGGTGGGCTGGCCTGAGGCATCTCCGCTGGCGTCGTTTACGGAGTTCTCCGCGGGAACTTTCGCGGCGGCGATTTGAGCGGTTGTCCGGGTGTGTGCGGTCGGCTTGGAGGCGGTTGAAGCTGCTTCAGTGTCAGGCGTAACCGGTAGATGCAGGGCTAGCACTTTCCTTCCGCGCAGACTATCGCCGCGGGGAAGGCCGTTCCAGCGGCGGACCATCTGAGCGGAAACGCCAAAGTTCTCAGCCACGGTCTCGACCGTGTCTCCCTTGTGGACCCGGTAGCGCGTAATCCGGCGCGCGTAGGTGGCAGTATCGCTGGGCGAGTGCTTACCCGGCGCAACCGGAATGACCACTTTGGCATCGGCTTCGAGGTCTGTATCTGTGCCCTCGAGGTGATTGGCGGTGGCAATCGACTTGGCCGTAACGCGATAAGACCGGGCCAGGGAAGCCAGGGTGTCGCCGGGCTGAACCTTGTAATAGCGCCACCAGAGGCGCATGTCGGGCGGTATGGCGGCGATGGCGGTCTGATACTGATCTTTTGTCCCCTGCGGGAGGTGGAGCAGGAAGGTTCCTACTCTGGGTGTGGTCAGCCGTAGCAGGCTGGGATTCAGTTCTTGCAGTTTGGCGGGAGTCGCGCCCACACACTCAGCCACCAGATGCAAATCCACGGGATAGTCGATGGTCACCGCGTCATAGGCCACCGGCTCGTCCATGGACACATCATCAAAACCGTACTGCGACAGGTTCTTAGTCACGATGGTGACGGCCAGGATGATGGGAACGTAGTTGCGCGTCTCTCTGGGGAGAACGTTGCGCCGGTAGAGCTCCCAGAAATCGGCGTAACCCGTGCGCCGGACGGCGGCTTGCACTGTGCCGGGGCCGGAGTTATAGGCGGCCATGGCGAGATACCAGTCGCCGAACTGGGCGTAGAGATCCTTCAGGTGACGGGCGGCGGCACGAGTGGATTTTTCGGGATCCTGGCGATCGTCGACCCACATATTGTGGTGCAGGCCGTAACCCCGGGCGCGGCTGGCCATGAACTGCCAGATGCCGCGAGCGCCGACGCGAGAAACGGCCAGAGGATGAAAGCCAGACTCGGCCTGAGCCAGGTAAATCAAGTCCTGAGGGACGCCCTCTTCCTTAAGAATTGAAACCATCATGTCGTGGTAGCGGCCGGAGCGGGCGAAGGCGCGCTCGAAAGTGCCGCGTCCACGATTGGAGAAGTAGCTGATGTAGCCGGCGACCTGATCGGTCATCATCAGCGGCAGGTCGGAGTGGGTCGAACTGATCTCGGCTTGCGCCTTGGCCCTGACCTTGGCGTCAGTGGACAGGGTGATGTCGTTGGTCTCGTCGATGGGTGCAGGCTCGGATTTCTGCGCTTCGGAGTCGGGTGCTAAGCCTAAGCTGCCGAGATCCAGTTGGTTGATGCCTTCCACGATGCGGTCAAATTCCTTTTCCAGACGGTCGTCGGAACGGATATCGAGGTTGCTTTCCAGCAGGGCATTCAACGCGGTGTCGAAATGCTGCTTGGCGGCGTCGGTCTGGCCGGCCTTGTAGTCGCTCAATCCGGTCTGATAGTCCTTTTCCACGCGGGCGATGAGATCAGCCACGAGGTCGGACGCCGCTGGAGGTGGAGATTCTGGTTTGGCCTCGGTTGGGGCCGGGGCTTGAGCTTGGACTTGCGGTGGCTTGGGAGTGGTTACCGGTGACGGAGCGGGCTTGGTCTGCTGCGGCGCCGGTTCCGGCGTAGCAGCCGTGGTGGCCGTCAACGCCGGAGCGGTTTTGGCGGGCACTAGGGAAACCGGCTTTTGGGCGGTGTGGCAGGAAGAAGCCCCTAGAAACAGGACGGCCAACATCGCGATCCGCACTTGGAGTTTTGCAACTCGCATATTTCTCTACGAGATACGGATTGCTCCCTAGGGGTTAAAGTCCGGCGAATTCTATCAAAAAATCGTACCCCGCAGTCGGTCTCGGGTCAACGGCGAAAAGGAACCGCTGGGGTTACTTTCGGCACCGGACCGAAATGGTAACCCCACTGAGTATTGGCTCGTCGAGGCCCGAATCAGACGCGCCAGTAGTCCGGACGCCAGGTCTGGATGGCCTTCTTGATATCCGCCGGGGAGAGTTTCTCCGAAAGAGTCCGCTCGGTCAGCTTGGCTACTTCCCCATCCGAGGCGAAGCGCAGTGCGATGATCTGGCCTTCGGTCAATTCGGGAATGCGCGAGCGCAACGGCTCGGGCAAGAGCGAAGCCAGCCGCAGGCCGCTCTTCCAGGCGAATCACGCGGTCTTGCACCCGGAGCGGGTAAAGGCGGATCTTGAAGACGGCGACCGTAGCTGCGGCAATGAGAACGAAACGCCACGCCGAGGGCAGACCAGGGTGCCACAAGAACAGGACAATGGCTGCGAGCGTGGAAAGCCCGAAGATCGGAAGCAGGAAAAAGTGGAAGAGCGGGTCAAGGCGGGCATGGTTAGCGAAGGTCTGAGGTTTCTTTTTAGCCATGACGAAGGGCTCCTTGCAGGGGACTGGCAAGTTTAGCAGAGGCTGGGTCCGACAGACGGGGAGCTACGACTCCGGAATCTTTTGTTCCGGGAAACGAATCCAAGGCAAGCATGAAAGCCATACAAGTGAAGCAAGTCGGCGGACCGGAAGCGATGGAAGTGGTGGAGTTGCCGGTTCCGCAAGCAAAAGCAAACGAGGCGGTGGTGAAGCTGGCTGCCTCGGGCGTGAACTTCATTGATATCTACTTCCGTGAGGGGCGGTACAAGGCGCCGTTGCCGTTTGTTTTGGGACAGGAGGGCGCGGGTGTGGTGAGTGCGGTGGGCACGGATGTGAAGTCGGTGAAAGTGGGAGATCGGGTTGCGTGGATCGGGCTGCTAGGGTCGTATGGGGAATACGAGGCCGTGCCAGCGGACCGGTTGGTGGCGATTCCGCAGGGCGTGAGCGATCAGCAGGCAGCGGCAGCGATGCTGCAGGGGATGACGGCGCATTACCTGTCACACGATACGTATCCGCTGAAGCGCGGCGAGACGGCACTGGTGCATGCCGCGGCAGGCGGCGTGGGATTGCTCCTGGTGCAAATGGCGCACAACATCGGGGCACGCGTGCTCGCCACTGTTTCTACTGAGGAGAAGGCCAGACTCGCACGCGAGGCGGGCGCGGACGAAGTTATCTTATACACGCAATCCGACTTTGAAGCCGAGACCAAGCGCCTCACCGGCGGCAAAGGCGTGGATGTGGTCTACGACTCGGTGGGCAAGACGACATTCGACAAGGGACTGAACACCCTGCGGCTGCGCGGAATGATGGTGCTGTTTGGCGGGTCGAGCGGGCCGGTGCCGCCGTTTGATCTGATCGCGCTGTCGCAAAAGGGATCACTTTACGTGACCCGGCCCACGCTGTTGAACTACACCGCTACGCGCGAAGAGTTAGTGGCGCGGTCGAGCGCTGTGTTCAGCATGATCGCGGCCGGAAAACTCAAGCTGCGGATCGAGCATACCTATCCGCTGGCGGAGGCACAGCAGGCGCATCGCGATTTGGAGGGACGGAACACGACGGGGAAACTGCTGCTGATTCCGTGAGCCAGCGGGGCGATACTACTTGAAGGAAAACCATCCAAGGAAAATCATGAAAGCAATCCGCGTGCAACACACGGGCGAGCCAGAGGTGATGGAACTGGAGGAGGTTCCGGTTCGGCAGCCGAAGCCCAACGAGGTAGTGGTGGAGGTCTCAGTTGCGGGAGTGAACGCGATCGATGGCTACTTCCGCGATGGACGGTATCGCACACCTCTGCCATTCATCCCCGGGCAGGAAGGTGCGGGAGTGGTAACCGCGGTGGGCGAGCAGGTCAGAACGGCGAAGGTGGGCGACCGTGTGGCGTGGAGCGGAGTGTTCGGTTCGTATGCGGAGTTCGTGGTGTCGTCCGAGGAAGTTCTGGTGCCCGTGCCGGGGCCGATCAGCGATGAGGATGCAGCCGCGGCGATGGTGCACGGCCTGACCGCCCACTATCTGGCGAACGACGCGCACAAGCTGAAGGCAGGCGAGACGGCTCTGGTACACGCGGCTGCAGGTGGGGTTGGGCTGTTGCTGGTCCAGATGGCGCGCGGGATCGGGGCGCGGGTGATCGGCACGGTTTCGAGTGAAGAGAAGGCCCAACTGGCACGCGAGGCGGGCGCCGACGCGGTGATCGTCTTCACCCAGCAAGATTTCGAACCCGAGGTGAAGCGTCTGACAGACGGCAAGGGCGTCGAGGTCGTGTACGACGGTGTGGGCAAGGCGACCTTCGAGAAAAATCTGAACGTCATGCGCCAGAGGGGAATGCTCGTGATTTACGGAATGTCGAGCGGCTCCATACTGCCGATGGATCCCACGAAGCTGCTGGAGAAAGGTTCGCTCTACATGGCCCGCACGACGCTAGCGCATTTCACCGCTACCCGTGAGGAGTTGCTGGCGCGCACCAGCGCGCTTTTCGACATGATCGCAAAGGGCAAGCTGAAACTGCGAATTGCCAAAACGTACCCGCTCGCGGAAGCGGCACAAGCGCACCGGGATATGGAAGCGCGCAAGATGGTAGGCAAGCTACTGCTGATTCCGTGAGGAGACAAATCCTCGCTCTCGCTATCGCTTCCGGGCGTAGTGCTTTGCGTACGCTGGAACTTCACGCGCGGGATCAAGCCCCGGATCGTTAATCGGCACGCCGGCAATCATCTCTAACGGAATCACCCCTGCCCAAGTGGGGAAAGAATAATCCTCTTCATCGTCGATGGGCGGGCCTACGCGGACTTTGGCTGAGAATTCTTCAATGGGCAATCGCAAGACTGAGGTCTGTTTGAGTTCGCTGGCGTTAGGCTGACGGGAGTCGGCCCAGCGGCCGGGGAGAATGTGCTCGGAAAGAAGGTGCAAGGCTGCGAGTTTTTCCTCTGGATTATCCACCAGAGTTGCTCTTCCGAGGACGACCACCGAGCGGTAATTCATGGAGTGATTGAAGACCGAGCGAGCGAGCACGAGTCCATCGAGCAACGTCACGGTGATACAGACAGGCACGCTCTCCTTCATCTGGCGCAGCATGCGGCTGGCGGCGGAGCCGTGAATGTAGAGGCTGTCGTCTTTGCGCCCGTAGGAAGTCGGAATGACGAAGGGCTGGCCGTCGGCGACGAAGCCGACGTGGCACAGGAAGCCTTCGTCGAGAATGCGGTAGGCGGCGTCACGGTCGTAAACGGCGCGATGGGCTTCGCGGACCAGACGGGTCCGCGGGGTGGGCGAATAGGGTTGGGACATTAGGGAAACTTACTCCGGGCAAGCGCCAAGGATGGGTGAAAGAAAAGTGTAACACCCGGAAGCGGGCTTCGGGCAGACACGCCTGGACTCCATGAGTCACGGAATCCAGGCGATAGCCGATCAATCGGGAAAACTTACCAGTTAAATTTCAGCGCGAACTGAAACTGCCGCGGATCGTATGCGGCCGTGGCTTGGCCGGCATTGGTAAAGAGCGGGCTGACGGCGGCCACATTGTAGCGGTTGGCGATGTTGAACATGTCGGCGATCAAATCCATGTTGAAGCGCTCGCCGAAATAAATGCGCTTGGCAAACCGCACGTCGTTGAAGACGTTCCACGGGGTCAGGCCAGCGTTCCTTCCCAGGTTGCCGTCCAGGCTGAGCAGGGTCACGTGTGGAAAGCTGGCGGGTGAGGAAGAAGGAGGGGTGAAAGCCTCGTAGCAAGACTCCTGGAAAACTCCGGTGGGAGAAAACTTCGAATTGACCGGTCCGTTTCCGATGGCCGTGCATGCGGCGTTCACGACGGTGTTGGGACGTACAGTGAGGGTGGAATTCTGCAGGTTGTCGTCGCTGCCGGTCACGATGTTGAAAGGCCGTCCTGAGGAGAATTCGATCAGGGGAGCGAACGTCCAGTTGCTGAAGACTTTGCTCATGAAGCCGCTGCCACCCAGCTTGCCAGATTGGTAGACGCCGCTGAAGACAAAACGGTGGCGCTGGTCGAAAGTGGAGTTGGAACGATCGGCACGCGGGTAGTAGCTGTCCTGCGGGGTTTGCGTGGATTGCAAGTCGGTGGAGTCGTCGATCGCGTGCGACCAAGTGTAGGACGCGAGGAATTCATAGTGGCGGTTGAAGCGCTTACGCAGGTTGGCGCTGAAGCCGTGGTAGACGGAGCTGCCGTTGGAATAATTGGCGTCCTGGTCACTGAAGGGGACGCAACCTGCCAGAGATCCGAGCAGGTTGATGGGGTTGGGGTCGCATGAGGTATTGAAGCCTGCGGTGCTGTATCCCAATGCCTGAAACTGCTTCATGACGGCCGGCAAGACCGCGGTTACGCAAGCGCCGGGGAGAGCGCCCGCCGCCTTCAGGGCGCTGGCGATCGACGGATTCAAGCCGCCGGGGCGGAAGAAGTTGGTCAATGCGGCGGAAACCCAGTACAGTCCATTGTTGGGGTTCCGACCGCAGGGAGCGGGACCCAGCCCGACGCCCAAGGCTCCGCCGGTGGTCGCGAAAGACGTTGGGTCACTGTAAGCTGCCTGCCAGTTTGCCACCAATAGGTCGCCACGCTGGGTGTTGGCATTGATTGGCCGGTTTAGGTGGCGTCCGCCGTTGAAATTGTAGGCGAGGTTAAGGGCAAAGCCACCGCCAAGGTCGCGCTCCACGGTGAGATTTGCTTGCTGGGAGTAGGCGTACACGAAGTTCTTCCCCATGGGGTAACCAAATGGTTGAAATAACAGCGGGAAGCCGTCCTGGATGTAGTTCTGGTTGAGAAACAGATTGCTGGAGCTCGACAGGAAGGGATCGAAGCGCTGTGGGTTCGGGTTGCCGTTGGCAGAGGTTGCCCCATAACCCAAAATGGCATTCGGCGCTCCAGGTGCGCACTGCGGCGCGGTGAAGAGGTTGCCTTGGAAAACCGGGATGGCGTTCAGGTTCGCCGGACCCGCGGCAGAGCAGAATCCGGTGGAAGCAAAGTCCAATTGGCCGCTGGTCGAGCCGTCGGAGGCTTGGCCTAGGAAGTAGAGGCCGAGCAAGGGGTGGTCAAAGAATATCCCGTACGAAGAGCGGATTACGGTTTTGCCGTCTCCCTTGGGATCCCAGGCAATGCCCAGACGGGGCTGAATGTTGTTTTTGTCGGTCTGGATTCCCTTCTGGATTCCCAGGATGTTGTAGCCGGTTTGGGCGGTATCTGCCAGGCCGGTTGGCGGGGGGAACGTCGGCGGGAATTCGATGTCGTACCGCACTCCGTAGTTGAGCGTGAGATTGTTGCGCACGCGCCAGGAATCCTGCCAGAACACGCCCAGCGGCTTATTAGAGAAGGAGTCGTTGGGATTGCCGAGACCCTGAACGAAGCCTGACGGTATGCCAAGGCCATAGGCTTGAACCGCGCTAAAGGCCGGGAGGCCTGGAAGCAAGGCGTCGCCGCCGAAGTCAAACAACCCGCCATAATTTACCGTGAAGGTGGCTTGGATCGGAATGTAGTTAAAGTCCGCACCGAACTTGGTGTTGTGCCTTCCGATGCTCCAGGAGAAATTGTCGGTGAACTGGTAGCGTTTTTCGACGCGCTGGGCGTAAGAGAACGGCTCGCGGCCGAAATAGGCATAGCCGACAATATCCACGGCCGGGTCGTTGCCGCTTGGGGTCTGCGTGTTGTAGTAGTAAGACAAGCCGCGGCGTGCGAACTGGAAACGGAGTTCATTTACTTTGTTGGCGCCGATCGTCCAAGTATCCTGCACGACTCCTGCCACGTCGCGGTATGTCTGCTCGGAGGTACGCGAGTAGGCGTTCTGCCCAAAAGGCTGGTCCTCTCCGTTGACTTCGATACCGGTGACCGTGCTCGGACTGACGTTGGCGCGCAACGTCAGGCGATTGCTGGCGCTCACGTTATGGTCTATGCGAAGCGAGTAGAGGCTGGTGCCCTCAAAGACGGGGAAGTTGCCTGCCTGGGAAGCCAGCGTCTGAAACGATGCTGGCAGTCCGGTGCAATAGGTGGTGAACTTGTCCGCGAAGGCAAAGGAGGGATTGCAGGAGGTAGGAAACTGCTGCAATCCTCCGGCGGCGGCGGGGACGGGTACGAGGGACGGAGGAAGACCCGCGAACCAGGACGGATAGCTCCCGTTGAGAGCAATGCCGGAAGAAGCACCAACCATGAAAGCATAAAGCTGCAACGAGGGGAGCGGAATTTCGTGACTGGCTAGGAAGGCTGCCTGACCGCTCGGGCCGCTTGTGGCGAGGATCTCAGGGAAGAAATTCGCTGGCGCTCCAAGGATGGGCGAAATGTCGACCGGTGTCAGCCCGTAGTACGATGCAAACGAGGGATCAGTCGCCGTGGGAAGTGAGGAGAATCCCGTTTCGTGCCGCCGCGTAACCTCGTAAGAGAAATAGTAATACGTCTTATCCTTCTTGATCGGTCCGCCAAAAGCCGCGCCGGCTTGCACTCGTGTGTAGGCGGGATTCGGAACCGTGCTGAAGGGGTTCACCGCCTGAAAATTCCGGTTGCGCAGGTAGCCGTAGATATCGCCGTGAAAATCATTCGATCCTGAGCGCGTGATGATGTTCACCACGCCACCCGCGGCTCGACCGTACTCAGCACTGTAGCTGTTGGTGATGATCTGAAACTCCTGCACGGCTTCCTGGGAAACGGTGGAGCGGACACCGTTCACTCCGTTGTCGGTGGCGTCGGCGCCGTCTACGTTCACCAGATTCGAACGACCTCGCTGGCCGCTTATGTTGAGACCGGAAGTCGGTGCGACGCCCGTGTTGGGGGCGTTGTCGCGTACCACCTGGGAATCGGTCAGCGTGAAATTAATGTAGTTGCGGCCATTGATCGGCAGATTGTCGATGCGGCGTTGCCCAATCGTGTCAGTAGTCGAGGTGCGCGAGGTCTCCACCAATTCGGCTTGAGAACTGACCTCCACGACTTCCCGGCCAGAAGCCAGAGCCAGAGCGACCGGAAGCTCCACCAGCCCGCCGACCGTGATGCTCACATCCTTGGCTTCGGCTTTTCCGAAGCCGACCGCGTCTACCGTGACCGTATAGGTGCCCGGCGGCAGCAGCCGGGCAGTGTAGCCGCCCTGACCGTCGCTGGTGGCGGTGCGTTCCAGACCCTTGGCCACATCGCCTACAGTGACCGTCGCGTTGACCACAAGATTTCCCTTAGGGTCTCTCACGGTGATGTGCAGGTCGCCGGTGGCGACTCCGCCCTGACCGAAGGCGACTGAGGAAAGTAACAGTGTGAGCAGCGAGACGAAGAAAGCTTTCAGGTTGCGGGTCTTTGTTCCGTAAGCAGTTCTGTAGATCCTCGTTCTGTCGATCGTGGCTCTGCAGATCATGGCTCTGCGGATCATAGCTCTGCGGATCATAGCTCTGCGGATCATAGAGTCCCCCTTGACTCCGCCCGGTGGAACTGGCGGCAGAAACAACTCGAACGGCGGTTGACCAAAATACGCAAGCAATAGACACCGGGTCCAGCGGGCTGGCAGGTTCCCGCTGGTTTTTACACCAGAACGGGTGACGAAAACAAGGCAGGAATGATCAGGGGTAGTGCGCAAGTTAACCCGACCGGCTTCACGAACGGACGACTGCGGGAATGAGGAGGGCAAAGACACTGCAGCGCCGGTGATCCGGCCCATGTCTAGAGCAGCGCGGACAGGCGAATTGGGACGGCGGGATTCTGCAGCCGACCCAACAGCATGGCGGCGCCGCTCAGTTGTTCGTAGCCATCGACCACCCGCACGGCTGCGAACCCGGAACTGGGCCAAGCCAACGCCAGGTAGATCCGCGCCAGTGCCACCGCGGCGTTGCGGCGGAGGAGGAGTGCGTCATTGACCAGTTGCTGCGCGGCCGCGGCAACGCGCGGATCGCCGCCGGCGAGAGCCGCTTGGCCCACGCTTGCAAGCACGGCGGCGTTTCTTCCCACCATATGGACGTAGGAGGCCATGGCGCGCAAGCGCTGGCGGCGGACCACACGGAACTGCGTGGCCGGCAAGCGGCGCCGCAGGTAGGCGTCCTCGGCGGGGTTGATCAGATTGCGGAAGGCTTCGATGTCGATGGGGTGGATGGCTGCCGTCAAGCCCGCGGCTCTCCTGCCCTGGAGGCTTCGGGTTACGGCCAGGCGCAAAATAATGCCTAGCGCGACTACGGCGGCGACGACGAGAACGATGGCCAGATTCATTGCTGTAGCAGGCGCTCCAGTTCGCGGTTCCACAGCTCGAGGTTGTTCTCAGGCGGCGTAGCCGGAGACATAATGAGACTCTTCTGGGGTAGGAGGAGGTAGTAAAACCAGATCAGGACGCAAACGTGATAGGTCGTCATGTTCAGGAAAACGAGGGGAACGTGGTAGGGAGCGGAGAAATCCGGGTTGGCCATCAGTGCCCAAGTGGCAAGATGTACACAAGCCGAGATGCCCAGCCCCAGTGCCATGCCGAAGGAGGAACGGCTCCAGCGCAGTTTGAAGTAAGCCGCGAATAGAAAAAGGAACAAGATCAGTCCGCATTCGATCAGATATATCGTTTGTTCAAAAACATGAGCGCCGGAGACGATCCAATAAATGCTGTTCTTCGGCGTATAAGCGGCGATTACAGCGGCCAGGAATACGAGAACCACGCCGGTTCCGCTTACCAGCAGTTTGGCGAGCTTAGCCAGGGAAGGATACATGCCGAACACGAGGCCGAATATCTCACCGATCAGAACGAACTTTATGGGAGCCTCAAGCAGCAAACCTGCAAAAAAGACATGCCACCAGGCCGCTGGGCTAACCGAGGGAAGGACGTCGGCGATGTAGACCGTAAGTTGCTCAATCGCAGTTACGACTGCAAAAAGCAGGAAGACGGGGTACTGCTTGTGAAGCTTGCGCCGCCAGATGAGAACGGCGAGGACGAGGAGGAGGAGATTGGGCGCAACCCAAAGGTAATGCCAGAGTAATGAGTGCGCCTGCAGCATGGTCGTAAACTGTAGAGTATACGGCGGCCTACCGCACGCGACAGCGGCGTTGTTAATGGAGTTCGTTTTTCGTAACGCTACCCAGGATCAAGGCTTGCACAGCTTGCTTCCGCCACAATTGCCTCCGCCGCCTCCGCCGTCAGCGTGAGCAACGGTAGGAATTACCAAGGTATTAAGGAGCATCAAGGCTGCAGCAACGACAAGTAGCATACGTTTCACGGTTGTTTTCTCCTTGTTTTGAAAAATCGAACCGTGATACTTTCATGCTTTATGCTTAGCCGGTAAAGATCACTTCAGGCCCTCGGCTGTTCGGAATTTGTAACAGGATGACGCTTAAATCTGCTCTGCAAGATCTTCGGGAAACCACGCTGGCCGCCGTTTCCGGGCTGCTGGCGAAGCTGGCCTATCTAGGTTCTCTGCGCCGCCGGGAGGGTGGGTACTTGCACTGGGGCATGGCGCTGGTGCACGGCGAGGAATCGTCGGACCGCGCGCTGAAGACGGCTCACAGCGAAGTCTTGTCTGCCGTGCTGCGGACGCCGATCTCGGATCTGGTGGAAGACTTACGCGAGACGAGCCAGGACACGCGGCAAACCGCGGCAGCTTACGTCGAAGGCATGCGCGAACAGTTCAACGAGCTGCTGCCTGCACCGCTGGACGCGGCCTCAGCCCGCCACCTCAATTCAGTACTGGTTGCGCTTTCGAGCCTGGAGAAGAACCCAAAGCGTGCCACTCCGTCAGCTTCATAGCGATTCCCACAACCTGACCAATGATCTCGGCTTCCTGGGGATGACGCAGAACTCGAACCGGAACCGGCGACAAGGGATGGGGCTGCAGGATAAGGTCTTCGCGACGCATGCTGCACCAGCAGCAAGTATGTCCGTCGCGGGTTTCCACAAAATAGATGGGGCGTTCGTACTCCGAGCGCCACGAGCCTTCCACCACTTTATTTCTGGTCTCATCGACCTGGATGAAACTGCCGGGCGGAAGAATCGGGTACATGGTGAAATCCTGGTGGCCGATGTATCCGTAGGTAAAATCGCTGTGGGCAAACTGAGCCAGATAAGCTAGAGGCACCAAGCCCCACTGCTCCACCATACGGCCGAGGTTGGTGGTGCGTTGCTGATCGAACCCAGGATCCATACGCACCGGCATTTGCACTGAGGACAGGCCGGACAGAGCTTCGGAGACGTGCGACCGTGGCGGAGAAATCATGCCCAGATCGGTTGCCATATTACTCATGTCAACGCCGTACCATGCCAGCAGTTCCCGCAGGTCGCGCCGGTAAATCACCGCCAGGGTATACAGACGGAAAATGCTGGGCAAGACGGCCTTGGTCTCAATGTCCGATAAACGGCTGGGAGGAATAGAGAACTCCTCGTTGCGATACTTTTCGGCCATGCGAGCGCTGGAAGTCTCGATGTCGCGCATGGTCAAGCCGAGTTTCTCTCGCAGCGCCCGAAGGCTTTTACCGGCCGGGAGCATGACATGCCTCCATACGAAGTGGTCGCCATCATAGCAGGGTGTGCTCTTTTGCTTGTCATGATTCGTACAAAAAATTACTGATCCGATCGCGTCTGTTACGAATTCAGAACAAGTCCCACCCCGCGTCCAGTCAAGGGAAGCGCTGTTCGGGCTTCCGCAATCCAACACCACGCCTGCTGGTCGCCTCGACTGAGACTTCGACGGTTTGTTCGGATTTCGTAACACGCGCCGCGTGGAAAACTACGCGCGAAAACTCATGAGCGCAGCTTCCAAGCCCCGAAGTCGGGCCAACGAGAGAGATTTGGGACTATTTCTCGCGCTCAATCCCACTCTCCTCTTTGTGGGAGGTCCTCAAAGCCCAAGCCATGCGGGGCGTGTTGTGCGCAATCCCAAATTGCCCCTGCGCATTCAGCACGATAATCCCGCCATGCCCGTTCAGCCGTTGCTTCAGATAATTCATGGCTTCCTGCGCTGCCCACTCCGGCAAGTTCCCGGCCAACACCCGATCCGCTGTCCATTTGGCCAGCACCAGCTTCATTATTGGTTCGCCCCAGCCGGTAGTGGAGACGGCCGCGCTCAAATTATCCGCGTAGCAGCCGGACCCGATCAGCGACGAATCGCCCAGCCGTCCCGGAGCCTTGTTCAAAGTGCCTCCGGTAGAAGTGGCGGCAGCGATGTTGCCGTCACGATCCAGCGCCACAGCTCCTACGGTATCGTGCGAAAACTCAGGCGCGAACAGGTCGTTCCCATCTTTTGCGGACCCTGATTTCCCGGAACCCGCTTTGCCCTGCTGCGTCTGGTACTCCTTCAACCGCTCCACCTCGCGCGCAATCACCAACTCCTCGTTCTCGCATAAGTCCACGCCATGCTCCGCCGCAAACCGCTCCGCCCCTTCCCCCACAAAATAAACATGCGGACTCTCACTCAAAATCTTTCGCGCCACCCTCACGGGATTCCGCACCCGCTCCACGCAACCCACACCCCCCGCTCGCAGCGTCGCCCCGTCCATAATCAAAGCATCAAGCTGCACCTTGCCATCGCGATTCAGGAAGCTCCCCCGCCCCGCGTCAAAAGTCTCGTCGTCCTCCATAACCACAACCGCTTCCTCAATCGCATCCAGAGCCGACCCGCCACGCTCCAGCACTCTCCACCCAGCGCCCAGCGCATTCCTCACCCCAAGCAAATGCGCTTCCACCATGTTATCGGGCATGGCCCAGGCCCCACCGTGTACTACAAGAACGGGATCAGTTGGCAAGATGAACTCCTCAGAAAATGACCGGATAGGATAGCAGGTGTCGCATGGGCAATCTCAAGAGCGGGCGCGCCGCACTGGTCTCTCAGTTCTTCGAAAAGACAAGGCCTGCCTAAGCGAAGCCGAGATGCCGGAATTTGACTTCGCCCATGCCAAACATGCATTCCAACCCGGAAAAAGGGGCGACCATCCCCTCCGGCTACCGATTCATTGGTCAAATCGTCTAGATGTTCGAGAGATTAAGTCGTGAGCAGCGAAAGAGGTCACCTGCAAGTGATGACTCGACGAGAAGCAGTTCGCCTATTGAGCTCCGCCTCAGCCGGAGCGTGGTTTGCGGCGGCGCAGATAGGTCTCAACTTCTCGATTGCACCAAGTGCCTGCGCAGCAAAGGACGATCCTGCGCCTCCGCTCGCCCCCGGGGCCCCTGCGTCGCCGGAGAGGGTCGCTTTGATTGATGCGTTCAAGAAAAAATCCGAGGGACTGCAAGAGAAGTTCGAGGCGCGCACGCACAAGAGTGACTGGGTGATGCCCTATCGATTATTCCGGCCGGAAGCATCCGGGAAAGTGCCGTTGGTGGTGTATCTGCATGGCAGCGGCGGGCTGGGCGACGACAACCTGAAACAGCTGGCGTTCGGCAATATTTTTGGTACACGTGTCTGGCTGCTTCCCGAGAACCAGAAGCGGTTCCCCTGCTACGTCGTTGCACCCCAGACCGATCGGGGATGGATCCGATACGATTTTTCGCAACAGCCGGCACAAGAGCTCCCAGGCTTCGGGGACGGGGCACGATTGGCGCTGGAGATCGTCGGTGCGTTGCGCCGAGAGTTCGCTATCGACGAGCGCCGCATCTACGTGGCCGGGAACTCGATGGGAGGCGCGGGAGTGTGGAATATCATCGCGAATCGTCCAGATTTTTTTGCCGCAGCAGTGATCTGTTGTGGAGGCGTCTCTCCCGACGACGGCACCGGGTCGATTGACACGCCGCTATGGGACTTCCACGGGGATTCCGACGAGGTCGTTCCTGTGTCCTCATCGCGTGACCGTATCGCAGCAAGGCGAAAAGCGGGCGGACACCCTCTCTACACCGAGTACCCTGGCGTAGATCACGATGGCGCGACGAGGTTGGCTTTCACTGAACCGGGGCTGGTGAAGTGGGTGTTCGCGCAGCGGCGTCCCTTGCACGCTCGCCGATAAGGAGCTGTCGGAGGTGTTTGATTCGAGCTTCTTGAACAATCAGTTCCCGAGACCGCTAAGAAAGGATGAGAAGACCATGCTGAACCGTTGGTTGAATTACTGCGCAGTGACAGTATTGGCGGCCGGCTGCCTGTTTGCGCAGACAGCGGCGCGCGTCCAAACCTTTCCTCTTCACGATACGACCGGCCTGATTGCGCCGAAGGTGAAGGCGGAAGCGGTGAAGTATCTGGGACGCGGATGTGTGCGGATCACCATAGAAGGGGAAGACCACGTAGGCCTCGCGTTGCTGCCGGGAACGGACTTCCAGGATGGAGTGATCGAGGCGGATATCGCGCTGAAGACCACAACGCCCCCGGGTGTCAGGTATCCAGGCTTTGTCGGGATTGCTTTCCGCGCCAGGCCCGATGCAACGCACTACGAGCTGTTCTACCTGAGGCCGGGAAACTCGGACGCTGCCGATCAGGCGATGCGGAACCATGCGGTCCAATACTCCTCGGAGCCGGACTTTGGATGGTACCGCCTGCGCCGGGAATGGCCGTCGGTTTATGAGTCTCACGGGGAACTGGCGATGGAGACTTGGACAAAAGTGCGGATCGAAGTGACCGGCCGCGCCGCGAAACTCTATCTAAACGGATCGGCCAAGCCGAGTCTGGTGGTGGATGGTTTGAAGGGCGAGGATTTGCACGGCGCCATCGGGCTGTGGAGCTTCACCGACGAGGAGGCATATTTCTCCAACGTGCGGATTACTCCGGTCGTCCCGCAGAACCTGAAGAATGGATCCGAAGTCGCCGGTTCCTGGGAGATGCGGTATTCAAGCGACGCAGGCCGAATGGACGCATTGATGGAACTGCACCGCGAGGGAGACAAAGTGACCGGAATATGGTCCGGCCCACTGGGAGAGGGTCGCGCGCTGACCGGCACTTGGCGGAACGGCTACGTGGAACTTTCGTTCGCTGGGGAGTGGCCGAAGGAAAGCCAGCAAGGAGATCCGGGTCCGGTCAATGCGTTCCTGACCGGTTGGATTGATGGCGATTCGAGCAAAGGGAGGATGCGCGTGGAGGGGCGTTCCGATGGTGCATGGGTAGCGAAGCGGAAAGAGTAAGCCGGCGCTTCCGCAATCAGGTTGATTGCGGCCATGGAATGTACGAATCCCAAGTAGACTTTTGTCCAGCTACGCCGCTTGCCCTGCCTTGGCTGCGGTGTTCGGGGCGTCCTGGGTGCGAGTCCAGGTGTAGCGCATGCGGTGGATCACGGTCAGCGTCGACAGCACTGCGATCACCCACAGTACTGGCGCCATTCGGTTGAAGAGTGCGCCAATGATCACCAGCACCAGCCGTTCGGGACGTTCCATGAAGCCCACGCGGCAGGATCCAATCAGCGACTCGGCGCGGGCGCGCGTGTAGCTCACCATGATGGCACTCACCATGACGAAGGCGGTGAGCACGACATAGAAGAAGCGGTCGCCCCGCGCATAGAACACCAGCAGTCCAAGGAACTGCGAGGCGTCACTGTAGCGGTCGACTACCGAGTCGAAGAACGCGCCGAAACGCGTGACTCTGTTAGTGGCGCGGGCGACCTGCCCATCCACCAGATCAAAAAATCCTGACCCGATAATGACCAGGCCAGCGTAGAAGAACATGCGCCGCTGGGTCAGCGCGTTGGCAGAGCCGAACAGAATTGCGGCCCAGGTGTTCACCACCAGCCCCATGAACGTGAGCACATTGGGATTGATGCGCGACAGTGCCAGCCAGCGGACGATGGTATCGAGCAGCACGCCGCAGGCGCGTCCGAAGGCGCTGGTCCAGCTGTGCCACGACATCAGTCGCCCGCCTTTTCAGATTCGGCCTCGTCGTGAACTGTGGTCAGGGCAAGGATTTCGAGTTCGCGCTTGCCATTCGGCGTAATCACGGTGGCTTCGTCGCCGACTTTCTTATTCAAGAGTGCCTTGCCGATGGGAGACGTGGTCGAGATTTTTCCCGCGCCTACGTCAGATTCTTCGCTGGTGACCAGCTTGTATTCGATCTCTTCATTCTTCGAGCTGTCGAAGACCTTGACGGTGGAACCCAGGCCGACTTTGTCCTTGGGGATGTTGTTCATGTTGGTCAGGGACAGGTCGGCGAGGCGCTTGCCGAGCTGGCGGAAGCGCGCCTTGACGAACTCCTGGCGCTGCTTCGCCATGTGATACTCAGCGTTCTCGCTGAGGTCGCCGAGAGCCGCGGCCCGCTTGATCTCTTTGGGCAAGTCGTGCACCAGTTCGTGCTCGAGCGCGTCGACTTCTTCCTGCAGTTTCTTGCGGAGCTGATCAGTCATTGCATACGGTACCGCTCTGAAGATTATAAACCCCGTTGGGAATCTGCCGGGCCTAAGCGGAGTTTCCCGGCAGGAAGTCTGGGGCTCCCTGCAGGAATATCCGGGCTGGCGGAGTTTGGCTGGATCGATTTTGGGTTCGTGCCCATTCTGAGGGCATGAAACCTATCGAGAGAGTCCTTTTCACGGTGGTGTTGGCAGGGGCACAGCTTTGGGCGCAGGCAAATCCGCAGGAGCCGCTGCACGAGGCTTACGTTTTTGAAAGACAGGGGCAGTTTAACAAAGCCGTCGTTATAGCCAAAGGGCTTGCCGACTCGGGCCGCGTGAGCGGCGCCGAACTGGGGAGAGCCTGGAACGTGCTTGGGGTGGTTTACACGCAGCAGGGAAAATTGTTGGAGGCGCAGAATGCTTTCGAGCGTTCGCTCCAGGTTTTTGGCCAGGAGCCGCAGTTCGTGGCTGATTATGCCGCAGCCCTGCAAAACTACGGGGAACTTTACAACGATAGCGGGGAAAGGGCGATTGCGGGGAAAATGTGGAGGAAGGCACTCGACTTACTCCAGCAATCTGGCGACCACGCGGGCATTGCGCGGTCTCTTACCTACCTTGCGGGGTTGGCACTTGCGCAAAACCGGATCCCCGATGCCAAGAAGTACTTGCGAAGCGTAGCCGAGGAAATGAAATTGGCTCACGACCTGAGCGATGACGATTTGGCCTTCATCTATGAGACGCAGGCATGGCTGGCGCGGGCCGAGGGACATCTTTCTGCGGCGGTCGCGGGTTATCAACGCTCACTGGAACTTTGCAAACGGATCTACGGCGAAAGACATTGGAAGACCGGGTGGGACTATATGCTCCGCGGCAAAGCTTATGCGCTGTGTGGCGACATCGAGAAGGCACTCGTCGACATGCGAAACGGGCTTGGCATCATGGAGCAGGCGTTGGGCCGTAAGAATCCAAGATATTTTGCGGCTCAAATTGCTTATGCCGCGGTTCTGGATCAAGCTGGATTAAGGGAACAGGCGGCACAATTGCGGGCGGCAGTAGAGCAGGCTCAGAAAGATTTTAATCGGAGCCAATGCGTGGGCTGTACCATTAACGTGGCGGCTTTCCGATAGGAGGAAACTTGGTGTCTCGTGAAGTTCAGAGTCCCACTGAGGCTGTGCCGGCGCCTGCTAAAACGGCCATCGGCGGCCTTTTTCCGCAGGCTGGAGTCGTCCCGATCGCTATCGCCGGCGTGCTGGCGTTGGCCACAACCATTGAATGCACGTTTTCCATTGCGTCCTGGTTTCGGGCGCTGATTTACGGAGCGGTTTTGTGGTTGTGGTGGGCAGGCGTAGCCGAGATTTTATGGCGAACCGGTAAACGCTGGCCGTCGGCTCTAAAAGTATCTGCGGTCAATGCGGGTGTGCAGTTTGTCGCCGCGGGTATCGTGGCTGTGCTACATCTGGCGACTTTGCAGGTTGCGGCACACTGGATCGCGCACGTGGGATCGGACGTCCAGAGAGAAGTATACGGCCAGATGTCATTCTTCAACCTTGGCCGCGTCGGCGTCGAGTTTCTGACCTATGGCCTGGTGTGGTTTGCCTGCACAGCGCTGCACACCCAACTGGCTGCGCAACGGGACGCCATGCGGTCGCTGCAGCTGGAGCGTCAGCTTTCGAGCGCGCATTTGCGCGCCTTGCAGATGCAACTCGAACCGCACTTCCTTTTTAATGCGCTGAACGCGGTAGCGGCCTTGATGGATCTTGACCGTAAGCAAGAGGCCCTCGAGACCCTGGAGCACCTCAACACGATCCTCAAGACTGGATTGAAGAGAACCACTCCCAGCAAGATCCCGCTGGCCCAGGAAATGGAGATTGTGGAGAGCTATCTGGCGATTGAACGAGTGCGCTTCGCCGACCGGCTTCGGATCGACATGAATCTGGATCCCAATGCGCTGGACGGACTCGTTCCCTGTTTCCTTCTGCAGCCGATCGTAGAGAACGCGATTCGGCACGGCATTGCGGAATGCGAAAA
>JBAUVZ010000245.1:0-17150 GCA_049583505.1 Candidatus Sulfotelmatobacter sp. | reverse complement strand
AGATAGTTCTCATGCGTCAGCACGCATCCCTTCGGACGCCCGCCCGTGCCCGACGAATACACGATGCAGGCCACGTCCTCCCGCTGCCGCATCACAAAATCCGGCGCGCCCTTGCGCCTGAAGTCTTCCCAGCGGAACCCTCCCGCCAGGTCCGCTCCCAGCGGTGCTTCCGTCACCAGCACCAGCTTCGTCTTAATCTTGTCGAACTCCGGCGATTGCATGATCGCCCGCCAAAGGTAATACTCCACCACCAGCACTTTCGTCTGCGAGTGCTCCAGCAGTTGCAATTGCTCGGCCGCCGTCAGCTTGTAATCCAGAGGCACCAGCACTCCGCCACTATAGAAAATCGCATAAGCCGATATCAGCCACTTCGACTGATTCGTCATCAGGATCGCCGCGCGATCACCGGCATCGAAATCCGCATCCTCCAGCGCCCGCGCCAGAGGCATGCTGATTTCCTTGAAATCGGAGTAGGTCAGCCGCACCTTTTCACGATCACGATCGGCCTCAATCAGGCAGGTCTCGCCGGCAAAGCGCTCCATCGCATCACGCAACGCCGCGCCCAAGCAGCTGTATTTTTGGAGATCGAGCATTAAGAAGCTATTTCACCACAGAGGCACAGAGCCCCGGAGAATACAATGTTAATGAATCAGTTACCGGCATAAGTTGAGGCGACAATCAAGAAGCAAGTACTTGGCTTGAAGGTTTTTCTCCCTGACTCAGTGTCAGAGCCTGCCCTGAGCGAAGCTGAAGGGTGGTGGATTGGTTTTAGAGCCGCGCCTGAATCTTCCCCGCCAGCGTCCGAAAATCTGAAACCCCCTGCAGCTCATAGTCCGGAAGCTCCACTCCAAAATGATCTTCCAGCTTGGTCAGCAGATCAAGCGTCTGCAAGCTGTCAATCCCCAGCGTCTTGAAAAAGTCGTCATCGGGAGCAAGCCTCTCCCGCGGCACCTTGAAGTGCGCCGCCGCCAGCTTCAGAATTTCATCAAGCGTCTGTTCCGCAGTATTCATAAACACTTTGTCATCCTGAGCGAAGCGAAGGACCTCAATCTAGCCGGCACTCGCCATTCTGTCCGCCCCTGAAAAACTTACGGCAAGTAAGGCTGCGCGTCCGTACTTTCCACAAACTTCCGCAACCCGGCCTGTACCGCCGGACGCGCAAACAACTCACAAAATATATCGATTTCTCGCCGCAGCTCCCCGTATGGAATCGGCTTGATGAACTCTTTCGCCGCCGCAGCCGTCGTGCGATCAAACTTCCCCAGTTGCACCGCCGTGGCTCGTGCGGCTCGCAACGCCTCGCCCTCGCTCACCACCTGGCTCACCAGTCCGATCTGCTGCGCTTTCGTCGCATTAAAGCTCCGCCCCGTCAACAAGAGATCCCGCACTACTGCATTGCCCAAATCCCGCTTCAGCCGCGGAATCCCGCCAAAACCCGGAATCAATCCCAGCCTCAATTCCGGAAAACAAAACCGCGTCATCTTGTCGGCGATAATCAAATCGCAAGCCAGCGCCAGCTCAAACCCTCCACCGAACGTCACTCCATGCACCGCCGCAATCGTGGTCAAAGCCGCCGCATCGATCAGATTCAACACCCTGTGAATGCGCTCCAGAAAACTCCGCACGCCCTTCGCGGCCTCAGCCTTTTCCATCGCCTGCGATTGGTGATAAAGTTCGCGCAAATCCGCCCCCGCGCAAAACCCCGGCTTCATCTCGCTATAAATAATGAGCGCATGTGCCTCCGCCTGCATGCCCTCGAACGCCCCGGCAAATTTCTCCAACTCGGCAAGCGACTCCGACCCCAGTTCGTTACAAGGCTCGCGATGCAGCGCCAGCTCGATCACACGGTCGGCAATAGCCCAGGACAAAGCATTCCCCCTGAACCGGCTCAGCAGTTTCGTTTCCGACGTTCCTTCTCTCGTCTTAAGTTCCTTCATGGCCCCCAGCACGGCACACCCGCTAAACTGCCTGCCTTACCTGATACATCCCCTCAATCTCATCCTTCATCCGTGCCGCGATCACGTCCCGCTTTAGCTTTCCGTTCACCGTCAACATCCCGCTCTCGATCGAGAACGCTTCTCCGCGCACAAAAAACGCCCGTACCTGCTTGTAATGCGGCAGCTCAGGATTTACCACGTCCAAAGCGGATTGCACATGCTCAGCCGTTACGTTTCCAGTCACGATCGCCGATAAGTATCCACGCCCATTCCCCACCACCACCACCTGCTGCGCTTCCGGCACTTTCTTCGCGATCGCATTCTCGATCGGCTCCGGCGAAATCTTGTGCCCCGATCCCAACACAATCAGGTTCTTGATCCGCCCCGCAATCCGCCAGTTTCCCGCAGCATTCACCTCACCCTGATCTCCAGTATGAAACCATCCCTCGCGCAAAGCTTCCGCCGTTTGTTCCGGCCGGTTCCAGTAGCCCAGAAAAATATTTGGCCCGCGTACCAGGATCTCGTCATGCTCCCCCAACCTCATCTCCATGCCCGGAATCGCCGGCCCCACGCGCCCTACCTCAACCCGGTTCGGATCATCCATCGTGCAAATCGCCGTCGTCTCCGTCAGCCCGTACACCTGCAGCACGCGAATTCCCAGCATCATGAAATAAAGCTGCGTCTCCGCACCTAGCGGCGCAGACCCGCAAATCAGCGCTTTCAGATTTCTTCCAATCATCCTCTTCCGGATCGCCGGAAACACCAGCGCGTTCGCCAGTCCCAGCCATATCCCGTCGCCTGTCTTCGCCTGTCCATCCTGCCGTCTCGCCCACGCACCTTTCGCCCGCGAATAAATCGCCTGCGCCACTCCTCCCGTCTGCCACAGTTGTTCATCCACCGCCCGCCGCATGCGCTCCAGCAACTGTGGCACGTTCAGGAAATAATCTGGAGCCACCACCCGCATATCGCTCGCAATCTTTGCCAGATCCATGTTGATCGTGACCAGGCTCCGCCGCTTCAGAAACGTCAGTAATGCAATCCACGACGCCGCAAAAGTGAACGGCAAGTAGTGGAAAATACGATCCTGTCCCCTAACATGCGCCGAAGAACCTGACATCAGCTGTTCTAATCGCTCCGCCGTCCGGTCCAGCATGAAACCCACATTGGCAGCCGTCAGCACTACACCCTTAGCTTCCCCTGAAGTCCCGGAGGTATAAATGATCGTCACCGGATCATCCTTCCCCACCTGCGGCCGCTCCAACTGCACTCCGTCCACGCCGGCAAAAATCTCGTCAAACAGAAACCGCGGAGGCGCTTCCGTCCAACTCTGCGCAATCGCGTCCCGCAACGCCGCATCGCCGTAGCACACCAGAGCCGGCGTGCAGTCTTTCATCATCGCCACCAACTCCGCCGGTGCCTGCCGCGAATACAGCGGAACGACGATCAGCCCCTCGGCCATCAGCGCCAGGTCCATAGCGACCCAGCGAATGCTGTTCGCCGCCAGCAAGCCACACCGCTCGCCCTTATTCAGCTTCTTCGACGCAATAAAAGTTCGAGCCTTGCGGATCAACTCCAACAACTCACTGCCCGTCACACCTGTGACTTCTCCGTCGCGGATTTCGGCAAGAATCCGCGTATTCGCAGCCGCGTTCAGGTGCGAAAATATCTCTCCGACAAATGGACCGAGTGTGCTCAAGATATGAGTTGCAAGAACGCAATTACGAAGAACTCAACTCTAGTTATAAGCTGCCATCAAATCCCGCAGCCCCTTACCCATTGGTGGCAAGTAATCCTCCCAACTCCACTCTCCGCGGCGCGTCTCAAACTCCGGATACTTTCTTCGCACTTCCTCTTCAAAATACACACCCATGCGCGCCATCACCTTCAAATTCCTCACCACCGTCTGCGCGATCCCGGTCGCAATCGCTTCACCTTCACAACTCAGCTTCTCCAGAGCCGCCAACAACTTCCCCTCAAGCTCAGGATCGTCCACCGTCATCAACAAATCCTGATGTCCTCGCTCCCGCATCAAATTGCGAATACGCTCATCCATCGTGATTCCCGCCGATGGCACCAGCCCCGGCATCGATGTCACAATCCCGTGATATCTCGACGACGCCATCATGTGTCCGGTGCGCAGGATGCTCACCATTTGATACATGTCGTGCTCCTCGGAAGTGAACACGGGCAGCCCGCCACCCAGTTTTTCGGAAACGCGTCGGCAGGCCCTGGCGTCCAGTGCCTCGGTCGCAACCAGGATCGTGAACACCCGCCGCCGCTGCCGGAATCCGTCCACTGCTCTCGCAATCGCAGTCAGGTAACGCTCGAAAGCGGCATCCACGTCGTGGCCAGACTTGTGAAAGTAAACCGTGCGGTAATGACTGTCTTCGTATGCGCGAGTTATGGAGCAGGCAGCGTATTTCACCAGCGACGGCTTCACCGGCCACCAGAATGGATTAATGGGGCAGATTATCAAAACCGGCAGTTTGCCGTCCCATCCCGCGTCAGTCAAGGCTTTGCGTCCATACTCAGGAGGAAGCGGCTCGAAGGTCCACGCCGTGTCGGTGCCAAGTTCCGTAGGTACTCCCAGCTCGCGAAGCACGGTGCGCGATTCTTCGCTGCGTGTGATGATGAGAGAACTCTTGCAGTAGCGGGCGCACATCCGGGCGACTAGCGGATCCATCTGTCCCGCCTCGGACCCGTAGCCTACGGCAAGCTTGTTCTGTGCCGCCGCCATCCCTAAAGAACCGATAATCATCGTCGTCAGCGCATTGGCGAACTTGCTCTTGAAGGCCGAGCCTTCCACCACAACGACGCCGTGGTGCTTTGGAACTTCACGCGATAGAAAGGGAGGAAAAACATCCGGGAGATGGACCTGCTCTGCGCCGGCAAAATAGCCCCGCGTCAATTCAAAGTTCTGCGACATGGCGCTGAACTCGACCTTGTCTGCGCCTAGGATGTGCCGGAGCTGGCGCAGCGTTTCCTCGGGGCGTACGTCGGAACCAGTGTTCCGCGTGCCGTTGTAGCCCGCAAACAACAGCTTCAGCTTCTCCCCCGGCTTCCAGCGTGTGCCCTCGCCCAGCATCCATCCTGCCCTGGCCCGCTCGATCGAGCTGCTGACCCACGCTTCGAGAATCAGGTCCATCATGCCGCGGTCCCTCCCGCCGCCGCCGGCCAGGGCTTAAATCTGTACGCGAAATTATTCTCACGGCTGAACTTCAGCAGCGGATAACAATACTCGGAAAACGCCACCGGTTTCTTCCCCAGTTCTCTCGTCACTCGCGTGTTATCGAACACCGTATTCCACACGAGGTATGGCAGGAACACCTTCATCAGCGACGCGCCTTTTCCAATCGCACCCTTGCGGTTCGCTAGAAAATTCACCGACCCCGCAAAAGGCCGTCCCGCCACCGGCACGAACACCGGTGCCCGTTTCTGCTGTGCCGCAGCCAGCGCAGTGGTTATTTCGCGAAACGTCTGCGACCCTACTCCCGACGAAAGATGATACGTATCGTGCTCCGGACGCTCCTTCTGATGCAGCGTCGCAATCGCCTCCGCCACGAAATCCACATTCACAATGTCGATCTTGTCCGTAGGACGAAATGGCAGCACAGGCAGCCCGGCCAGAAAAACAAACGCTCTCACCATGTCGAATTGCGTCGTCTCCGCATAGCGGCTGTCCCCCAGCACAATGCTCGGACGGAAAACCGTCTTCGGCGTCTCCGGCAGCAGCACTCGCATCATGTGTTCGCAGAACTTTTTCGTGCGCGCATACGGATCGTAATCCGACCGCTCCCAGTCAATCGACCGATCCTCGCTCACCACTTCATTCTGCCGCTTCCCCGCCACCGCCACGGTGCTTACCTGGCTGAACCGTCTCAACCCGTGATAATGCTCCGCCTGCCGCGCCAGCGTCAGGACCTCCAGGGTGCCCCGAAGATTCACATTCAGGCAGCTCTTTTCCGACTTCCGGTTCAGTGACGCCGCGCAGTGAATCACCGAATCCGTGGTGTGCACCAGTCGGTCGTATTCGTCGCGAGCCAGCCCGAACCCAGGCTCCGTCAAGTCTCCACGAAACACCCGCACCCGCGTTTGCAGATACTCATAAAACTGCGGAAACTCCAGATGCAACTGCAACGCCTGCCACAGCCGCCCGTGCGCCTCCCCGCCATCTCGCGCCCGCACCAGCACATTGAGCGCCGCGCCATGATCTCGCAGAAGATTCGCCGCCACGTGCGCCCCTATGTACCCAGTCGATCCCGTCAGGAATATCGCCATGAATAATTCCGTGATTCTTACCTGCCGTGCGAAAAGAGCCTATACATCGCCACGCTTCAGTCGCGAAGCGACGGCATTCATTAGCCCCGCACGTAAGTGCGGGGAAGGCAGAAGTCGGAGAGAACAAGTCCCTTCAGGGACGGCACCTAGCTCGCGGCATGCCTTCAACCCTGGCATATACCATACCCCTCACGTCCCCGTTTTCACCGTTTCCCCATTCTGCAAACTCCGCGCCGGACGCGCCTCCAGCGGCCGTCCCTCAATCAACGGATAAGTCCACTTGCGCAGCGCCGGAATATGCACGTTGATCCAGTAATCCCACCAGTCCAGCAACCTCGCCTTGTAGCCAAACTCCTCCCGCTCATCCTCCACCAGCGCATGCGAAAGTTTCTCCACGTTATCCGCCGCGAAATCGTGTTCATTGAACAGGATGAACGGCTCAAACAGCTCGATCAATTTCTCCAGCCGCTCCAGATTTCTCTCCGCCTTCACCAGGGGCGCCTTCTTCAGCGGCAGCGGCGACATGATCCGCTGAATCGACTTCACAATCGCCTTCTGCGCCGGCGCCGACATCCGCTGGTACCGCGTCTTCGAAACCGGAATCGCATCGAACCGCAGCCGCAGCCAAGACTCCAGCCCTTCTTGTGCCCGGTAGTGCTTGCGGTGCGCCAGGGACGTCAACTCAATCGACCGCCCCATATCACAGGGATTCGTCACCGACGTAGCTAACTGGTATAACTGGTCGTGCCGCCGCTCCACAATTGCCGCCGCAATTAGCGTCATCCCGGCGCACACAGCGTCCACCGGGATAATGTCCAACCGCTTACTCTCATTCGACGGCAACTGCCGGAAATACGTCCCCAATAAATAGGACAGCGAAGCCGAGGTATTGATCCCCTCATTCCACCCCAGAAACGGCTTCGCCACCGAAGTCTCCACAATCGCCGGACGCACCACCGCAATCGGTAGCCCCGCCCCATACTTCACAATCAGCGATTCCGCCAAACTCTTGGTCAGCGTGTAAGTATTCGGCCAGCCCAACTCCTTCGCCCGCCGCGTCCCCGCTTCAGTCAAATAAGTCTTCAACCACCGGATCCGGTTCTTGCGGATCTGGTTCTCCAGCGCCGCGCCCTGCAGCCCCTTCGCCGCATGCTCCTTCGCGAGTGACTGCATCTTTAAGCCGGCCGTCACTTCCGCTCCCTCGGCCTGCGCCTCCGCCTGGCGAATCACGTCATGTAGTCCACGCCACTCCTGCTCAGCATCGAAGTTCGCCACGCGACGCGGCGTGTAATTCGGAATCAGCTTCTCCGTCACCCGCCCGTCACGCTCGCCTGCCACATAACAAGTGGAAAGATGCAGCAGCCCCGCATGTTGGGTCCCCCGTACAAACTCCAGGATGTTCATCGCTGCATCAGTATTCGTCGCCAGCGCATCCCGCAAATCCGGATTGAAGTCCGTCAGTCCCGAACTATTTACAATCAGATCAAGATTCCTCTGCAGCCGCGGCCCCACCTCCGCGTCCAGCCCCAACCCCGCCTGTGTGACGTCCCCCTCCACCACCTCCACTTTTTCTCGCAGATACTCCCCAAAGCCCGCTCCATATTTCTCAAACAGAGGATCGAACACCGGCGACTCTTCTACGATCTTTTCAAACCGTCGCTGCGCCGGATTCGACTTCTGCGGGCGGATCAGCAGGTATATTCGCCCGATCGTCGGCAACTCCATCAGCGTGTTCGCTAGCCAGACCTTGCCTATAAATCCGGTCACCCCAATCAGCATCACGTGCTTACCCGCCAGCGTCTGCCGCACCGAAAATCCCGACGTCTGTCTTTGCCCGTCGAAATGCACAACAGGACGTTCCTGCACCGGCGATTCCCGCCCAGATCCAATCGCCGCCGCCCGTAGTTCCTCCACCGTAATGTCCAGTTGCCGGGCTAGCGTCTTCGGCGCCCGCCGCCCATCAGGACTCTGTTCCCGGATCCGCGCAAACGCTCCCCGCGGCCGGATCACCGGCTCCAGCAACCGTCCTGTCGCCACCCCGTCGCGAAACTCCAGCCGGTTCGCCACCACCCGCTTCACTCCTAGATGCTGCGCCAGCGGCTTCATCACATGCTCCAGCCCCTGGCTTACCAGCACCACGTCCGCTCCCGCGCCCACCAGTTCCCGCACCCGCTCCGCGCCGTGCGTCTTCAGCTCAGGCTTCAATTTGTATTTGAAATATTCCTCACCCAGCAGATCCAGCCTGTCCCGGGTTACCCCCCGCAACGTCGTGTGCACGACACGCGTCGCAAACTTCCGGTTCGTCGAATAAAGAAATGGCCGCAGCGCCGCCATCAGGAAGATCAGACCCCGCCGCCGGAAGCGCTCCGCAAACGTTTGCGCGTTCCACGTAAAGAACGCCACCGGCTGCACCACCGTCAGGTCAAGCAGGCTCCCCTCCACCCGCCAGTACACGGTGGGCGAACCAACGGACGGCACACGAGGCTTGTGGTTGGATGGTTCCAAAGTATTCTTCGTCCAGACTGCAGAGGACGCGTATCGATCACTACTCTTAACGGTTCGGCCCCTAATCAAAATGCCACGGGCGAAGGGGGCTCTTTGCTTTCGGATTCAGACTTACGATCTTATCGTAGAGCACCGGCCAATCATCGGTAACGTCCGTCTTTCCCTGGAATCGCTTACGAACCACACCCAAGTCACAGGTGTTTCTGTCATGGCGAAGCTCGCCATACGTGACAGGCTGTTTCTTGAGCCGCACGACGAGTCTAAGTCCGGCCTGAAGACCCGGCCACCTGTCTTCCTTGTTGCGCTCACCGTATCGTTTAAGAGGACCAACAATTTTCCAAATGTCCCGGATTTCGGCAGCTGGGTTCCCCTCGGAATTCTTTCCTGCACGGTACATTATGACTAGATCGTCCCGCTCAGCATTTGCCGGGACGTTCCAATCTGTGCCCCTGACCTTATCCAACTCCTTGCCTTGACGACGTTCCTGACAACCGACCACAAACACGCTTGGAAACGCATCAACGAATCTCCTTAATTCGATTATCTCTAAACGCTTGTACTTTTCCCGGCGGGACTCCCAGTCGTTATGCCAACAAACGACGTAGTCCGCCTTCTTTGGATCATGTCCATGAGTCTCGAAGTCACTCGCCCAATACTCAAACTCGATTCGGCATATCTTCCCTTTGCGCCTGGCTTGGCAGTCTGGGTATCTTACTCGAACGTCTTCGACGCAAAAACCCAACCTCGGCGCAAGCCTTCCAAAGAGAAAAACGACCCCCTGCTCGCTGGTTGGAGCGTACGCCATCCCACGGATCGTAATCTGCCTTCCAACCTCCGGTTCCTTGCCCATAGCTGTATCCTTCGTATTTCCTTCAGCATGCAGTCGGCCCATACTACAGGCACCCGCACGCGGGCCGAATCTCCCATTGTAAACAATGCAACAGACTCCGCGAAGCCCTGTCGCAAGAAAGACGAATCCGCGGAACGAACGGCTCCCACCTTCAGCAGTTTCTAACTGAGAACCGAGAACTGAGAACTGCTTCCTCACATTCACATTCCCGTAACAATTCTTCCGTATAGTGGCGAGCTTTGGCACTCGTAACTGCTTTCAATCCCTGCGCGACCTGAGGAGCACCCATGGCCACTGCATCGCAGACCCTGCTTGACCAGAAACTTTCTCGTTCTCCCGGCAAAATCGGGATGTTGGTCTTCGGCGTCGTGCTTGTCATCGGAGTCGCCTACGCCGGCTCCAGCCTGCTTCACGATCTTTCCACCATCCACAACGAATCAGTCCTACCCTTCGTGCTTCTGGGCGTGGCGCTGATGGTCGCGCTAGGATTCGAGTTCGTCAACGGATTCCACGACACCGCCAACGCCGTCGCCACGGTCATCTACACCCACTCGCTCGAGCCCCACATCGCCGTGGTTTGGTCCGGCTTCTGGAATTTCCTCGGCGTACTCGCTTCCAGCGGTCTGGTAGCCTTCGCCATCGTCTCCCTGCTCCCCGTCGAACTGATTCTCCAGGTAGGCAGCAAAGCCGGATTCGCCATGGTTTTCGCCTTGCTGGTGGCCGCCATCATCTGGAACCTCGGCACGTGGTACTTCGGCCTGCCCGCTTCCAGTTCGCATACCCTCATCGGCTCCGTGATCGGCGTCGGCATCGCCAACCAGCTCATGAACGCCAGAAGCGGCACCAGCGGCGTCGACTGGGGTCAGGCCGCCAATATCGGTAAATCGTTACTGCTCTCGCCTATCGTCGGTTTCTGTTGCGCGGGGCTGCTATTGCTGCTCGCCAAGGCCCTGATCAAAGATCCAAAACTCTATACCGCTCCCGAAGGCGCCGCGCCTCCGCCCTTCTACATTCGCTGCCTGCTCATCCTCACTTGTACCGGAGTTAGCTTCTTCCATGGCTCCAACGACGGACAAAAAGGCATGGGCCTCATCATGCTCATCCTCATCGGCACTGTCCCCACCGCCTACGCCCTCAACCACGCCGTCACTTTCAAGGATTCACAAGATTTCATTGCCGTCTCCCTTCAGGCCGCCGACACTCTCACCAAGTACATCAGCCCCAACGCCGCCATCGGCGACGCCCACGAAGACGTTACCGACTACATCCGCACCAAGGATTTCACCCCCAACACCATGCTTGCCCTCCGCACCCTGGTCAGCGACATCGGCAACGAAACCGCTCTCTACAAAGAAATGAAGAACATCCCCAACGACCGCGTGCGCAACTTCCGCAACGATATGTATCTCATTAGCGAAGCTATCCGCCTGATGCAGAAGAGCGGCAACCCAACTTTCTCCGCCACCGACACCGCGACCCTCGCCAACTATAAAAAGCACATCGATCACTCGACTCGCTTCATTCCCCTCTGGGTGAAGGTAGCCGTGGCCATGGCTCTCGGCCTCGGCACCATGGTCGGCTGGAAGCGCATCGTAGTGACCGTCGGGGAAAAGATTGGCAAGAGCCACCTGACCTATGCGCAAGGCGCAGTGGCCGAAATCACCGCCATGGCCACCATCGGCGCCGCCGACGGCTTCGGTCTTCCCGTCAGCACCACCCACGTGCTCTCCTCCGGCATCGCCGGGACCATGGCCGCCAACCACTCCGGAATTCAGTGGTCCACCGTGCGTAATTTGGCCCTGGCCTGGGTGCTGACCCTGCCCGTCGCCATGCTGCTCTCGGGGTCTCTATTCTGGTTGTTCCGAAGGACGTTCTAGCGAACGTCGTCCGGCCACCTCTTGGATTGGGAAGTCTAGGGCTCGGAGAGTCTGGGTTTCGGGATATCTAGGGTTCGGGAAACCTAGGGTTCGGGAAGGGCACGGCTTTAGCCGTGCCGTCTAGGTAACCTGGAAGTCGGGCTTTAGCCCCTGAGGCTCTAGCCCGCGCGGAACCCCCGGGGAATCAGGCGGAAGCGCCTGTGGAAGCACCGGCCAGTCCTCGTTGTTTGCGCAACTCTGCCAGAAAAGCATCGGCGGAAAGCGCGGCTTGGCTTCGGAAAAGCGCAAGCAGTGTGTCTTCCGAGTCACCAGACGCCGTGGGAATGAATGAACCATTGGAGGATTCAGTTTCCAGGCCTTCCGGCTCCACCAGCAACTCGGGCAGCACTTCGCGATTCTCCGTGAGCAGGCTTAGGAACTTCTCCAGCAAAACCCGATGTTCCGCCGTGTTCTGGGTGAATTCCACGCCCATTCCCTTGTCCGGATGCATGATGCGAACCACGCCTTCAGTTCTCAGTTGCACTCCGGCGGCTCGCATCGACAACGTCACACGCGTGGACACCGGGAACGGCGAACTGATATCCAGGTAGCAACCCCCCAAACTCAAATCCGTAAGCTGGCATCGGACTGGCGGGTCGTCCTTTTCCACATCAGGAGAATTTCGGCCGAGCCATTCCCGCAACTCACTAGCAACTTCCGGGGACGGATCCTCGAAACGCAACCCCACCTGCTTCCCGCTTCCTTCCCAGGCAAACTCCGCATTAACCTCTAGGGCCTTCGCAGAACCCGGCAGCGTGAACACTAACTGCCAGCGGCCGTTGAGCTTGCGGCGACTGGGTAAGTTAACCGCCAGGCCTCCTTCACCCAGGTCAGTGGTGTTGACCTTGAGGCGCACGTCCTGCTCGCGGTTCGACATTTCCACAGGAATATTGACCGACACCCGCGAGTTCCGCCGCCGTTCCTTCTTCATCAGCGCTCTCGCCGCGCGAAAGCTTGACTTGGACCGCTCCACCGAGACTGGCTTATACAGGATGAAGTGTGCCCCGATCTCGAATGCTGAACGCAGCCCAATTTCGGGGTCGAGAATTGCCACCGCGATCGCCCGCTTGTTGCATGGCGCTGTCCGCGCACTTCGCAGCACGGCAGCCGCGCCCGGCCCGGCGCAATCCACGATGATCGCTTCAAACCGCTCTCGGGTCAATTTGCGCAGCGCGATCTCCGAACTCGCGCAGAGTTCGACGCCGATATCAAGATCGCCCAGCGTCCGCCGCAACACACGCACGATCTTCTCGTCCGAACAAAGCAGCAGCGACTTCAGATTCATGGCGCCGTCTTAAATCCTTCCAGCCCGGTCGTTGTTAGTCACTTGGCTAGTCACTTGGTCAGTCACTCGCGATGGGCGTGTTTCTCCCGTCGAACCGGCTACGGGAAACGAAACACGGCCTATCCCACTGTAAGCCCGCCCCAAAACGCGATCAATGGCACCTCGTGTGCCAAGGATTACGAGCGTAACCTCTGAGGCTGGCGCCATTCCTCAAATACCCGCAGCCAAATCTTCCGAGTGGTGAGGGCTCGTGGGGGTATCAAGGCCGCAAAGCCGGAACCGGCAGGACCCTTTCCAAGTATGCATAAGCCCAATGAATGCAATTGCTTAGGAATCTCCTACTCAAGTGATAGAGCCTAAATTGTAATTGACTTCCGCGGACCGTTGCCCTAACATACTCAGTCTCCGAGTCAGCTTTTGGGATCACTAGGACACTGGTAGGTCAAGTTGTCCGACGCACACTGTGTTTTACATGAGTCCCTATTGTGTTCGGAGAATCATATAGATAGAGCAATCTATTTATTCCATTCCCCCTTTGTAGGAAAGGCATTTTTCATGGCCAAGCGACGCGGAAATCCAAATTGGGGCAAGCCCGAGCCGATCGGCCCGATTGTCCCTACCATCACCGAATTCGAGCAGGTCGTGCGCGAATACAAGCTCACCCCCGACCAGTATCTGCGGTCGACTCGTCTGCGCGAGTGGGCCCGCCGCAACAAGAACTCGAAATACATCCCCGAGCCTCTCCTGGAAGCCTGGGGCTTCGAAATCGAATCCACTCTGTAACCCAGCGTAAGGATTTTTCCAAGGGTCGCCAAAAAGCGACCCTTTTGCTTTTGAATCTCAAGAACGGGAACCGAGGCGCTCCAGTCGCGAAGCGACGGCATTCACTAGCCCAGCACGTAAGTGCTGGGTAGGCAGAAGGAGCCCAACCGAGTCCCGTCAGGGACGGCACCGCTCCTCGCACGTGCCCTAGTTCGACGAACCTTCCCTTTTCCCTCCAAAAACAGTTATAACGACCGTCAGTGCTCAACCTCCTACACCTCCCGCTCCCTGAACTCTTCGCAGTCTTGGCCGCCGTAGCTTTCGCCGCCGGCCTGAACGTCTATGCCACAGTAGCCGCCTTGGGCCTCCTGGCCCGCTTCGGACACGTCCCACTTCCGCCAGCTCTGCAACTCTTAGAAACCTGGCCCATAATAGCCGCCAGCACAATCCTGTTCACAATCGAATTCTTCGCCGACAAGATCCCCGCCTTCGATCTGATCTGGAGCGCCCTCCACACTTTCGTCCGCATCCCCGCAGCCGCCCTGCTAGCCTACGGAGCCACCCGCCAGCTAACCCCCGCTCAGCAATTGCTGGCAGCCGCCCTGGGAGCAGCCATAGCTCTAGCCGCCCACGGAGGCAAGACCGCCCTCCGCGCCGCCATAACCCCACCCCCGGAGCCTTTCTCAAACACCACCTTAAGCTTGGCCGAGGACACCCTAGCCATAGCCCTAACCTGGCTAGCCACGCGCCACCCCTACGCAGCAGCGACGATCGCCCTCTGCCTGGTAGCAGTCATAGTGCTCCTGGCCCGCGTAGTAATCCGATCCATAAAAGTGCTCTTCCAAGGCGCCGAGAAAGAGCTGGCAGGACCCCAGGCGTAAGCAGCAGAGGTTGGCTACCGCTGCTGAGTTCCGTCTCAAATCTCTGTGGAAGATTTGAAATCTCAGCATTCATCTTTTTACTAACCATTCACAAAACCTTCTTGAATTCCCGAATTCACCAGGTCTAGAATCGTCGGCTCGCAGGAGGAAAGTATGAACTCCGCCGTAGTCTTCGCAGCCTCACCCTCACAGTCCATCCGCCGCGAACTTTTTGCTCCGCTGGCAATTGCACTTCTTCTCCTGTGTTCTCATTTAGCTCTTGGCCAGCAAACCCTGGGATCGGTGAACGGGACCGTCACCGACGCCAGCGGCGCCGTCGTGCAAGGCGTGGCCGTGAAGGCTCGCTCCGTAGCCACCAACCTGGAAGTGACGGCCACCAGCAAGTCAGATGGCTCCTTCAGCATCGCCGATCTCCCCATCGGCACCTATGAGGTTAGATTCAGCAAGGAGGGCTTCAAGACCGATTCGCACCCCGAAATCATTATCCAAGGCAATCGCACCACCACCGTTAATGCCTCGCTGAAACCGGGCGCCGTCTCCTCCACGGTCGAAGTCACCGCCACACCACTTCTCAATGAAACCGATACAACCACGGGCTATGTTCTGGACAGTAAGATCATCGAGAATTCACCTCTGGGCACAGGTAGCTTCACCCAGCTCGCGACTCTCAGCCCCGGCGTGAACGCAGAGCTGCTGAACACATCCGGAACAAATGCGGGTTTCGGTAACCAGGGCATATGGGCTAATGGTCAACGCGACACCAGCAACAGCTTCTCGTTCAACGGCGTCAACGCGAACAATATTTTTAACGGGAAATCCACCAGCCAGGTAGCATCAAGCCGCGTCGCGGTAAATATCGGCGAGAGCAGCGCTTCAGGCGGTGAAATACAGACCAGCACCTCGGTATACGGTGCGATCGGACAGGCCTTGCCCACCGCTCCGCCGGAAACCATCCAAGAGCTGCACGTTAACTCAGCCATGTATGACGCATCGCAGGGCGCAAACAGCGGCGCGCACATTGAGGTCATCACTAAGTCGGGCACGAATAGGGTTCACGGTGGCATGTGGGAGTACTACCAGACCGGGGGATGGAACGCCGACCCCTGGTTTAACGAGAACGCCGGTTTGCCGACGCCGGCGCTGCATCGCAACGTGTTCGGCGGCATGATCGGGGGACCGATAACGAGAGACAAACTTTTTTTCTTTGCCTCTTACCAGGGGCAGCGGGTCAGCGATCAGTTACTAGGAAACTCCCTTGTGCCTGTTCCTGCGATCAATGCCAGTTACCCGGGCACGCAGAGCCTCACGAGCGATCGCTCCGCGGCCACTCTGGCCAACTTGGTTAACGCAGACTTTGACAGCGGCGCTCCTTGCGGCAATTTCTCACGTCCCTGCACAGCGGCAGATATGAATCCCGTGGCCTTGGCCATTATGAACCAGAAGGCGCCGGGTGGCAGCTTCTTCATCCCCAATGCGGCCACCGACCCGGCCCAATTAGCGTCTTTGCAGAATCAAAGCGCGGATGCGATTATTCAAGGCTCTCCCTCCCGCTTCACTGCCGATCAAGTAAACGGGAACATCGATTATGCTTTCAGCTCCAGCGATCGATTCGCAGGAAAGTACTATTTCCAGCGCGATCCCAACGTCGACGAATTTGCCAGCAGCTACTTCGGAGGTTTCCCGCAAACGATGCATGCGGGAAGCCAGGTGTTATCCCTGGACAATACCAAGGTTTTGAATCCAAACACTACTTGGGAGCAGCGCCTCGGCTTCATCCGCGAAAAAGCCTATGCCAGTACCACCCAATTCATGACACCCTCAACCGTGGGGATCACGATCCCGGGCACCAATCTTTTCCCGCAAATGAACATCGGAGACATGGATGGAAACTTCAACAGCACGATCATAGGGCCGAATAATTTCGCCAATACCGGGATCTTCCAGAATGATTTCAATGGATCGACCAATCTGGCATGGGTTCGTGGCCACCACACCATTCAGACGGGGTTTAGTTTCGACTACACCCAGCTCAATGTTGTAAACAAAGATTCCAGCGTGGCACGAGTAAACTTTGCGGATTTCGCTGGGTTCATGACCGGCTCGGTATGCAGCTTCACGAACTCTTGTGGATTTTCCGCATCCCCAGCCGAACTGTTCTCCGGCGTTTCGAACAGGCATTTTCGCTCCCGGCAGGCGGGCGCCTTCGTTTCGGATAACTATCGACTCAAGTCCAATCTGACATTGAACCTTGGCCTGCGCTGGGATTGGGATGGCCCTCTCGTAGAGAAGAACGGGCTGCTGACCAACTTCTACCCGCAGGACTATCAATACAACGTTCAGAGCGACTCGTTTGGAAACAACGGTCAAGCCATAGGTCTGGTCGTAGCCGGAAACAACTCGGCGTTTGGAACACATGGTGTCAGCAATTCGACGCTGACTGGCCGCCAGTGGGGATTCGCACCGCGCTTCGGGCTGGTCTACAGGCCCCGATTCATCAAGAACTTCGTGGTTCGTGCCGGATTTGGCATTTATTACGACCGCGGCGAATACTTCACCGAATTCTCTCAACCAGCCGGCGGTGGGCAGAGCGGTCCGTTCGGTGTAACGATGTCGGAACCATTTGTGGTTCCGAACTTTGCTGGTCCTGCCGCCACCTTTGCGCTTCCATTCGGGACCAGGCAGCCTCCACCCCCTCCCAACAACCTTTCCAATGTGATTGCTCTTGTTCCCAACGCT
>JBAUVZ010000244.1:0-1622 GCA_049583505.1 Candidatus Sulfotelmatobacter sp. | reverse complement strand
CTCCGCTTCCGCGCGGTGCTGCAACCGCTTTTCTTGTATCTCTCCCGTTCGATTGTCAAAGATCGCGACCTGCTGAAAACCCGGATGAAAATCACAGCCTATAATCAACATGACGTTGGCTCCTCTCACGAGCCTTGGTCTGGTTCATCGCATACCAATCTACTCGCGATGCGCCAACCTCGTTATGCAATCAAGCGTGAGGTTTCTATGAAATCTTCTGGTGACAGTTGGAAGCAAGCCCCGTGGCCCGAATTGCCGCTTGGGGCGTGGCAGGCCACCTGCGACACCCTCCACATGTGGACGCAGATCGTTGGCAAGGTGCGGCTGGCGTTAAGCCCTCTGGTCAATGATTGGTGGGAGGTTGCGTTTTACGTAAACGCCCGCGGACTTACGACCTCGGCGATTCCGTATGGCGATGGCATTTTCGAAGTGCAGTTTGATTTCATCGATCATAAGCTCATCATCCAGACCAGTCGGGGTTCCACGAAGAGCATTCCCCTGAAGGCCCAAACTGTCGCCGATTTCTATTCAGACTTTATGTCTGGCCTGCGCTCGCTGGGCGTCGAAGTGAAAATCTGGACTATGCCGGTTGAGGTGCCGAACCCGGTTCGCTTCGAGACTGACACGCAGCACGCATCTTACGATCCCGAATATGCGCACCGCTTCTGGCGGATATTGACTTTGTGCGACACCATCTTCAAGGAGTTTCGCTCGCGCTTTATCGGTAAAGACAGTCCCGTCCATTTTTTCTGGGGAAGCTTCGACCTCTGCGTAACGCGCTTCTCAGGACGCCGTGCTCCCGAACGTGTGGGCGCCGATCCCATCACGCGCGAGGCCTACTCGCATGAGGTGATTAGCGCGGGATTCTGGCCGGGTGGCGGCGAAGTGAAAGGTCCAGCTTTTTATGCTTACGCAGCGCCGGAACCGCTGGGATTCTCTGAGCAGAAAGTTAAGCCTGCGGCAGCCCTCTATCATCCGCAGATGAAGGAGTTTCTCCTGATGTATGACGATGTTCGCAAGGCTGCTTCGCCGCGCGAAGCTTTGATGGATTTCCTGCAGAGCACCTACGAGGCCGGAGCGAACCTGGCGCACTGGGATCGCAAAGAGCTGGAACGAATTTGAGCTGCTTAAGTCTTGGAGATCAAAAATGTCAGGCAAATGCAAACATCTGGAACAAATCAAAATTACAACCACCGATAAGCACGTTTGTGAAGATTGCATTAAAACCGGCGATACATGGGTTCACCTCCGCATGTGCATGGTTTGCGGACACGCGGCTTGCTGCGACTCCTCCAAGAACAAGCACGCCACCAAACATTTTCACCACGAACACCACCCCCTGATGCGCTCGATTGAGCCGGGAGAAAATTGGATTTGGTGTTACGTGGATGAAATCATCGCGGGGGAATCGAACGCCTAAAGACTGTCATCAAGGAAAAAGCGAGAAGAAAAAAGGCGGGAAAAAATTGAAAGGGCCGTGACATTGGTTATGCTCTAGCTGCCAACTCCTGCGAGGGAGTTAACCGCGTGGACGCATGTACCGTCACAGCCCCTTGATGTGATCACTGTTTTCACAGTCCCAAACCCCAACTGATCCTCGCAGAACCGTCGGTTTTTTCAGG
>JBAUVZ010000243.1:0-13218 GCA_049583505.1 Candidatus Sulfotelmatobacter sp. | reverse complement strand
AGTACACGCAGTTCGTTGCGCAGCTTGTCTACGAGCTTTTTCGCGATCTCGGCTGGCGAGCCTTCTATATGCTCAGTTTTTTTCGTTTTCTGGGGCACGTAGAGGCGTTCGATTTTCTGCAGGTTCTGGCCGATCGCGGACTGTACTTCCGCCAACCCTACCTTGCGGATGGGCTTGTTCTTGGCCTGCTTGATGCCGATCAGCGTGGCGTAGCGCAGCTTGTTGATGCCGGATTGAATCGTCAGTACCGCGGGCAGTGGCATGTCGACGAACTGAAAGAATCCAGCTTCGAGTTCGCGCTTCACCCGAATGCCGCCGTCGGTTTTTTCGATCTGCATGATGATGGTGGCGTGCGGCCAGCCCAGCAGTTCGGCCAGAATGACGCCGGTTTGCGCGTAGCCGTAGTCGTCGGATTGCAACCCGGTGAAGATCAGATCGAACTTTTCGTCTTTGATGGCGGCGGCGAAGGCCTTGGCGGTGTTGAAGGCATCCAGTCCGACGAAGGCATTGTCTTCAAGATGAATAGCGCGGTCCGCACCCTTGGCCAACGCTTCGCGCAGTACCTGTTGGGCTCGGGCGGGACCGGAAGTGATGACCACGACTTCTCCGCCGTGCTTCTCCTTCTGGCGCAGCGATTCCTCGAGCGCGAAGGCGTCGGGCTCGTTCACTTCATACGAAACGTCTTCGCGGATCCAGGCGCCGGTTTCGTTGAGCTTGAGCGGTGCGTCTTTCTGCGGCACCTGCTTCATGCAAACCAGAATTTTCAAACATGACTCCTTACCCCGTAGCTTCCGGGAGCTACGGGAAACCTGCCAGTATAAATGAGCAATTGGCAATTAGCACTTGGCATTTAGCCGACTCGGCGCGCCGGATGAGAAACGACGAAGAGAAAAGCAGAAGCGGACGCCCGTTATTCAGTGAACACGACAGACTGCACTCCCGAGATTTCAAAGCGTTTGCGGCAGCGCAGATTCTTGCAGGCCATCAAGTCGTCTTTGCGCAGCATGTAGGAACGAGCTTTGGAGAAGCGAGCGCGGTCGCGCTCGTCGGCGCGTCCGGCGAGCTGGCGTTTCTTGGTGCGCACCACCCAAGTGACCTCGTATTCAGCGGGCTGGTGGCAGTGGGGACAGTTTAACGTTGCCGGCTTCTTCTCAGTGCGCTCGTCAAAAAAATCGCGTTCTTCCATGAAATACGATTATTGCATGTTCGGCGCGGTACAAGCTATGGCAACATGAAGGTCGGGGTACGCAGGAAAATGGTCCGCAGGAAAAAGGTGAAACGGTTTCGGGCGGTGCAGGCCGTGAAGGAGCTGGCGCGAGAGCGCATGGGCGCGCCCCCACCAGAGAAGGTGGTTCCGCACAAGAACAAGAAGCAGGAAAAGCACAAAGCCACGCTGGGGAAGCTGCTCGGCGAGACTGAGTAAGCATCGCGGCTCTCAGCCCAGAGCTCAGTTATTAATTGAAGGTAGCCGTCACCGTCGTACTGATCTCGAGAAGTACGCTGCAGGTCGAGCTATTGGCCCCGTTGGTTGAGGTGCATCCGCTCCAACCCTCGAACGTCGATCCGCCGGTGGGAGAAGCCGTCAGCACAACTGTGGCGCCGGTGGTGAACTGTTGGCTGCAAGACGACGGGCTCGAGCAACTGATTGCGCCAGTGACCGTTCCTGTGCCGTCCCCGGCAAAGTCGACGGTGAGAATCGGCTGGGGGCCGGCGGGTGTGCAGCCGGAGCTGGCCGGCCCGTCCACGGTGACTGCAACGGAGTTACTGACCACGTCATTCGGACTATCGTAGAAAGAGGCAGAAATGTCAGCTACGCCGCAGCCGAGGTCAGTCGACGGTGAGACCACCCCTGTATTGCTCACTTGAACAACTTGCGGATTGTCCGATCGCCAAGTCACCTGATTGGTAATGTCTTTGGTCGCCGGAGGGTGAATGTAAGTTCCGATGGCCGTAAAGTCAAAATATAGGCTGGGGTCGGCCGCGCCAAATGTGCCGCCTGATTCAGGAATGCTGATCGAAACCAGATGCTGATTAAATCCGCAACTCGACAAGCTCAGGAAGAACGTCGCGATAGCAATTAGGGCGGCAATGCTGAACCACTTCCGGCTCATCAACGACTCCTGGGATTAAGCGGCCTGGGCCAAATGCTCGTGCAGCGCGGCAACTTGGTCAATTTAGCTAGAAACGGGGCAAAAAGCAATCGCTAACCGCGAAGTCGAGCAAGTTCCCTTACCCCTTTACCGCCTCGGCCACTACGTTTGCAAATTTATGGATGTCGTCTTCTGTGGTGTCGAAGGAGCACATCCAGCGCACGATCGATTCTTCCTCGATCCACGCGTAGAAGAAATAATGTTTCTTGATCTTTTCGATGGAGTGGCGGGGGATCTGAACGAAGACGCCGTTGGCTTCGACCTTCCACACAACTTTGACTCCCGGGATGCGGCTGATTTCCTTTTCCAGCAGGCGAGCCATGCGGTTGGCATGTTCGGCGTTTCGCCGCCAGAGGTCGTTGGTGAGCAGGGCCTCGAATTGCGCCGCGATGAAACGCATCTTCGAGGCCAGTTGCATGCCCTGCTTGCGCAGATAGAGGAAGTCGCGAGCGAGTTCAGGATGGAAGAACACCACTGCTTCGCCGCCCAGGATTCCATTCTTGGTGCCGCCGAAGGAGAGCACGTCAACACCTAAATCGCGGGTAGCCTGCCGCAGGTTTTGTCCTAGCCAGGCCGCGGCGTTAGCGAGGCGCGCGCCATCCACGTGCAGGAACATATCGTGCTCATGGGCGAAACGGGCTAGTGCTTGAATTTCCTCCGGTTGGTAGACCGTGCCCATTTCGGTGGCCTGGGTGATGGAGATGACGCGGGGCTGTGAGTGATGTACGTCGCCGATGTTGTGGTAGGCGTGGCGGACAGAGTCCCGCGTGATCTTGCCGTCCTGTTGGGGCAGGGGGATCAGCTTGCAGCCGGTGTGCTTCTCCGGCGCACCGCATTCGTCGGTATAGACGTGGGCATAGTCGCTGCACAGGACCGACTGGAAGGACCTGGTCAGAGCTTGCAGACTCAGAACATTCGCGCCGGTGCCGTTGAAGGTGAAAAAGACCGCGATGTCCGGTCCAAAATGCTCCTCGAATTTCTTCGTCTCCGAACGTGTGTAGGCATCGTCGCCGTAGGCAACTACATGGCCCTGGTTGGCTCGGGCGATGGCTTCGAGAATCTCGGGATGCACGCCGGCATTGTTATCGCTGGCAAAACCGCGAAAAGGCTGGGCAGGAGTCTTCTCCATAGCGCAACAAATGTAGCAGAGTGAGATGATCCCCCGGAGACCGGACGCAGAACCGACATCCCCCTCAAAGCTAGTTCTTTCCCTATTTCTTCACCGGCGGACAGCGATTATTTTGCGTCCGGATGCCTCTCAGCGGAATCTTTTAATGGACGCCTAACTGTGGGGCTTTTTTCGCGTCTAACAGGGGATTGGGAGCCGCAGCATCCAACCCCTGGAGCTTGGGATTCGAGTTCTAGTATTCTTCATCAACGGATAGGGTTAAGCGGGAAATTCATGTCCAAGAGAATTCATGGTCACTTGAGCTCAGGCTTTCTGCTGGTCGCCCTCGTGGCCAGCGGAACGACACTGGCATGTTCGGGCAACGCAGCGCAGAACGCGCACGCCAATGGGCCGGCTGGAATGCCGGTGAAGGTGGAAGAGGCGCGAGCGACTCCGGTTAACGATGCCACCGAGTATGTGGCCACGTTGAAGTCGCGGGAGTCGGCCGTGATTATGCCGCAGGTCGAGGGCCAGGTCACGAAAATCTCTGTGCACTCCGGCGAGGCGGTTGAGGCCGGTGCCCCGTTGATGGAAATCGATCCGCTCAAGCAGCAGGCCACGGTTAAGAGCCAGGAAAGCTCGCGAGCGGCGCAACAGGCGAACCTGAACTGGACCAAGCAACAGTATGAGCGGTCGCAGGGACTCTATTCGGCCGGCGTTGTGAGCAAGCAGGATCTCGATCAGGCGAAATCCGCGATGGACGCGGCGCAAGCGCAGATGGACTCGCTGGATGCCCAAGTGCGCGAACAGGAAGTGCAACTGCATTACTACCGCGTGGTGGCGCCCTGGGGCGGAATTGTAGGGGACATTCCGGTGCGCGTGGGCGACCGGGTCGCCGTCACGACGCAGCTTACGACCGTGGACAAGCCGGGGAGTCTCGAAGTCTACGTCTATGTGCCCATCGAACACTCCTTACAGCTCAAGATGAATCTGCCGGTGCAGGTGCTCGACAGCGACGGCAAGGTACTGGCGAACAGCCGCGTCAGCTTCATCTCGCCGGAGGTGGATAACACCACACAAACGGTGCTGGTGAAGGCGCGCATCGCTAACGGCAACGACGCGCTGCGGCAATCCCAATTCATCCGCGCACGCATTGTGTGGGGAACGCACCAGAACCCGCAGGTTCCCATTCTTGCCGTATCGCGGCTGGCGGGCCAGTACTTTGCCTTTGTGGCTGAGCCCCAAAATGGCGGTTCGTACGTGGCACGGCAAAAAGCACTGAAGATTGGGCAGACGGTGGGAAACGATTACGAGGTTCAGGAGGGTATTAAGCCCGGCGACAAAGTGATCGTTTCCGGAACGCAGTTTCTGTTGGACGGAGCGCCGGTGATTCCGCAGAGTTAGGTTCAGGGTTCAAACTCAGCGAAACAGCAATTAGCGGTTGGCAGTTAACACTCAGCCGCTTGAGTGTTGTGGTGATGGCCTGTGTCGCACAGCTAAATGCCAAGTGCCAACGGCTAATTACTCCGACTAAAGACGGTAGAACTAGATTCCTATGTTCGTTGAATTCTTTATCCGGCGTCCTGTGTTTGCGACAGTCTGCGCGCTGCTGATCGTTCTGGCGGGCACGGCCGTGATTCCCACGCTTCCGATCGCACAATTTCCCGATCTCGCTCCGCCGCAAGTCGGCGTAACCAGTTCTTACATCGGCGCGAGCGCGCAGACCGTGGAGAGCGCGGTCACCATCCCGCTCGAGCAGCAGATCAACGGTGCTGAGGGCATGAAGTACATGACCTCGACCAGCGGTAACGATGGCACCAGCAGCATTCTTGTCACATTCGACCTCACGCGCAATCCCGACCTGGCCACTGTCGACATCCAGAACCGGGTGAACACCGCGCAGGGCAGGCTTCCCGCCGCGGTGAAGGCCGTCGGCATCACGACCGCGAAGACGTCGCAGAATTTTGTCTTCGGCGCCGCGATCACAGCCGACAACGACCGTTATACCCCGCTGTTCATGAGCAACTACATCGATGTATACGTTCGGGACGCGCTCAAGCGCATTCCCGGCGTCGCCGATGTGATCGTCTTCGGCGAGGGCAAGTACTCGATGCGGCTGTGGCTCGATCCAGGGCGCATGGCCGGTCGCGGGCTGACTGCGCCCGACGTGGTGAACGCGCTCTCGGAACAGAATGTGGAAGTCGCGGCCGGCCAGGTCGGCCAACAACCTGCCATCGCCGGGCAGCAATATCAGATTAGCGTGCGTGCGGTCGGACGCCTGAGCGAGGCTTCCCAGTTCGAGAACATCATTCTGAAGACCAACTCCGATGGGACGCTGGTTCGCCTGAAGGATGTGGGACGAGCTGAGTTGGGCTCGGAGAGCTACGCCAACAAGATTACGTTCAACGGACAACAGGCAATCGGGCTAGGCGTGACTCAGCTTTCGACGGCGAATGCGCTCGACGTCGACCGGAGAGCAATTGCGGAACTGGAGCGGCTCTCGAAACGCTTTCCGCCGGGCATGCGCTACAAGGTCGCGTTCGATACGACCGACGCGGTGGGCGAGTCGATTCGCGACGTGGTCTTCACTGTGGGTTCGGCGATCGCGCTGGTCATCCTGGTGATCTTTATCTTTCTCGGCGACTGGAGAACGACGATGATTCACTTTATCGCCACTCCGGTTTCGCTCATCGGCACCTTCATCTTTGTGAAGTTGCTCGGCTTTTCCATCAACACGCTGACGTTATTCGGTATCACGCTCGCCACCGGTCTGGTCGTCGACGACGCTATCGTCGTGATTGAAAACATTGAGCGCCATATCGCTGAGGGTGAACACGACTCCCACAAAGCGGCAGCCGCAGCGACCGCCGAGATTACCAGCGCCGTCATCGCCACCTCGCTGGTGCTCTGTGCCGTGTTTGTGCCGGTTGCGTTCTTTCCCGGGACGACCGGCATTCTGTTTCGCCAGTTTGCGCTGACCATCGCATTTTCCATCGCCATTTCTGCCTTCAACGCGCTCACCCTGGCTCCCGTACTGGCGGCGATCTTTCTGCGCGACTCCCACAGACAAAAGTGGTGGTGGCTGCAAAAGTTTGATGATGGCATCGTTGCCCTCACTCGCGGGTACCGTCGCCTGCTGCATCACGTGCTGGACTACAAGCTGGTGATGGTGGTGCTGTTTTTCGCCGGCCTAGGCGCAACCTATCTGGTGCTGCAACGTGTGCCTAAAGGCTTCGTGCCGGACGAAGATCAGGGATATTTCATCATCGTCATCCAGTCGCCGTCTGGCGCTTCGCTCGAATACACGGCCGATATCGGGAAGCAGGTTTCACACGTACTCGCCGATATGCCGGAGCTGGAAGGCACGTTTTCCATCGCCGGCTTCAGTTTTGCCGGAGCCTCGGCAAATCAGGGATTGATTTTCGTCCCGCTGAAGCCTTACTCGCAGCGCAAGGGCGAGGAGCACAGCGCCGCGGCGATTCTGAATCGAGTGCGCCCGCGCTTGTTCGGGATTCAGGGCGCGATTGTCTTTGCCACGTTGCCACCGGCCATTAACGGTCTCGGCCAATTCGGCGGATTTCAATTCGTGGCGCAGGATCAGGGTTCACACACACTTCAGGAACTCTCAGCCACAACACACCAAATCATTCAGCAGGCCGCAGCGCGCAAAGATCTCGTCGGCCTGTACACTCCGTTTACCGCCAACGATCCGCAATATCTGGTGACCATCGATCGCGAGAAAGCGAAAAGCCTGCACGTTCCGCTGTCGCAAATCACCGATACCCTGGGCGTATACGTGGGATCGTCCTACGTGAACGATTTTGATTTCAATAACCGTTCCTACCGCGTTTATGTGCAGGCCGACAAGCAATTCCGTTCCCAGGCGCAAGACATGAAAGAGTTCTACGTGCGCTCCGACAGCGGAGCGATGGTGCCGCTCGACAATCTGATCAGCATTGCGCAGACCACAACGCCCCAGGTAATCAGCCATTACAATCTTTTCCGCTCAGCGGAAATCGATGGCTCGGCCGCACCAGGCTACAGTTCCGGACAGGCGATTGCCGCGATGGATGATTTGGCCAAGAAAATGCCGCAGGGCTTTACCTACAGTTGGACGGGGTTGTCGCTCGAAGAACTGCAATCGGGTGGGACCACGCTGATTCTTTTTGCATTGGGCACGCTGGTCGTGTACCTGACGCTCTCGGCGCAATATGAAAGTTTCGTGCTGCCGTTCATCGTTTTGCTGGCCGTGCCTATGGCGCTGCTGGGTGCTCTGGGAGCGCAGTGGACGCGAGGCTTGCAGAACGACGTCTTCTGCCAGGTGGGACTCGTGATGCTGGTCGGACTTTCCAGCAAGAATGCGATTCTGATCGTGGAGTTCGCGGAACAATTGCGGCAGCGCGGGGTCCCCTTGGTGGAGGCCGCAGTGCAGGCGGCAACGATTCGTCTGCGGCCGATCTTGATGACTTCGCTGGCCTTCATCCTCGGAGTCGTGCCCTTGGTCTTCGCCACTGGAGCCGGCGAAAACGGACGTCACTCCGTGGGCACGACCGTGTTCGGTGGCATGATCATGTCTACCGTGCTGAATCTTTTCTTTATTCCAGTGCTGTATCTGATTATCGAGGGCTGGCGCGAGCGCGGCAAGAAACCTGCGCACGAGTGATGGCTTCCCGGCTGGGCCGCGAAATAGGCCCCGACGAAACATATGCAGCGCGAAGTCCTGATTCTCCGGGAGCCGGAGATCTCCGAACTACTCGATCCCACCGCCTGCATTGCAGCGATGGAGCAGGCATTTGCCGCTTATTCCTGCGGGCGAGCCGAACTTCCTTCCGTAATTCATCTCGACATTCCCGAACATCGCGGCGAGATTCATATCAAGACAGGACACATTCATGGCAACTCTTACTATGCCGTGAAGATGGTTTCGGGATTCGCCGGTAACACCGAGCTTGGCTTGCCGGCAAACGGCGGCATGGTGGTCGCTTTCGAAGCCAGCACCGGAGCACCCACCGCGTTTCTGCTGGACAATGGTTTGATCACTGATATCCGTACCGCCGCAGCCGGCGCCCTCGCGGCGAAGCATCTCGCACGACGCGAAGCTCACCGGGTTGCGGTGATTGGCACCGGCGGACAGGCAGGATACCAGGCGGAGATGCTGGCGCGAGTCAGGGCATTCCGCGAACTACGCGTTTGGGGACGGAATCGAGACAAAGCGCGCGCCCGCATCGAAGACATGAAACAGCACGGGCAACTTCCGGCGAATTGCCAGGTCTCGGTCGCAGAAACCGTTGCGGAGGCTGTTGAGGACAGCGATATCGTCGTCACCGTGACCGCGAGCCGCGCGCCACTGGTGCGGGCTGAGTGGCTGAAGCCGGGAGTCACTGTGATCGCCGTAGGATCAGATGCGCCAGCCAAGCAGGAACTAGATGTAGGTGTGCTGGCCCGCGCCAACCGCATTGTGGCCGACAGCCTTGCCCAATGTCTGCGCCTCGGCGAGATTCATCACGCCGTCGAGAAGGGCGCAATCATAAAAGAAAAAGTGTCAGCCGAACTGGGGGAGGTCGTCGCCGGGCAAAAGCCGGGACGCGCTTCCGAGGATGAGATTATTGTTTGCGATCTCACTGGCGTGGGCGTGCAGGATGTCGCGGCTGCGTCTCTTGTGATCGAGCGCGCCAAGGCAGCGGGCTGCGGCCAGAGGATTAGTCTGCAAGATTAAGTTCAAGATTGCTTCCCGAATCGCCCCTGTGGAACGTGTGTCATGCTGCTCCACGCCGGGCCGAATCCGCCGCAGCGGGCTTCGTCGCCCGAGCCTTCCTTTTCGACTCCGCCTGGCTCAATTCTTCCAAAGTTAAATCGACGCGAGCCAGGCCCCGTAATGTGTAATCGATGTCATAGCCATACCCGACGCGGACGTAGCGGCCCATCCCAAAGTGAGCGCCCGGGGTAATCAGAACCGAACGTTCCTTGATAAGACGGTCGAACAGCGCCGAGGACGAGATGGGTAACTTATACCGAAAGAAAGTAATCGCGCCTGCGACCGGCGGAATGTAACTGAACAGGTCGCCGTGCGCGTGGATCCACTGTTCGAGCCGGGGCAGGTTGCGCCGGATAATCCCGCGCGTGCGTTCCAGAACTTGTTCGCGGCGTGCAGGCTCCATTACGATTCGAGCCAGGCGATCGGAAACTATGGTAGGAGTCAACGTGGTGTAGTCGTGATAGCGGCAGAGTTTGGAGATGAGCTTCGCGGGAGCAACAATCCACCCCAGGCGGAGGCCCGGGAGGCCGAATGCTTTGGAGAGACCGGAGGTGATGATGAGCTTGTCGTAACGGCCCCAGAAGGTCGCCGTCAGCGGGCCCTGGATTTCCGCTCCTCGATAAATCTCATCCACCAGCAGCCACGCGTTGGCGCGCCGCGCGGCACGGATCACCTCCTGCATCTCTTTCTCGGTGAGGACCGCGCCCGTGGGATTGTTAGGGTTTGTCACCACAATCAGGCGAGTCTTCTTTGTAACTGCCCGATGCAGGCCGTCAATGTCAAGCGCCCAGCGGGGATCGACTCCTCGTTCGCGGCGCTCCACCAGATAAAACGCCGTCGTCTTCGCCGCAAAAGCGCGCGACAAGCCCCAGGTTTGCAAGTAGTTGGGCAGCATTACGGCCGCGTGATCGCCTTTTCCCAGGATTCCCCATAAGGTGGTGAAGTTTGCCTCGGAGCCTCCATTCGTTACCAGAACATTTTCCGCTTTGGCGCCATACCAGCCTGAAACGTGCTCCCGCAGTTCTGGCGATCCGTCGGATTCCGGATACTTGAGGCCGAGAGCGAGGAACTTGGCGCTATTGTCCGCTCCCTCCAGCAATTCCTCCACACGCAAAGGAAGCACTCCGCTTTCCGACAGGTTGAAGTCCACCAGATTTTCGTACAGGCACTGCGTACGTTCCATGCGGAAAAGGTCGATGCGCAAGGGTCCTCCCGACTGGGCGAGCAGCCCAGTGCGGCAAACTTTATCAGAGGTGGCCAGGCGAGTAAATCAGCGATTGTGAGTAGCGTGACCCGGGGACATTGACTAAGCAGTAAGCGTATATCCACTAAGCCGGCTCAGAGGAACTCTGCGGTAGTGCGTCTGGAATCGCCTCTTTCGTCCGCGTGGCGCCCTTTCCGCCCTCCCGCATTGTTGCCTGAGGTGTTCTTCTCCTGACGGCTGGAGGCTTTCTCGTGGCCTTTCGCTTTCTTCCGGCGTGCTTCCCGCCGACGCATCTTCGCCATCCACTCCCTGGAATACATGGTGCCGCGGCACTTGGACGCGCCACAGTGGCAGGGCGCCGGGGCTTCATCGTCGTAGAGGTTGTAGTCCCAGAGCAGTTCTTCGCCGGCAGTGATGTTGCGAAGAGCAAAGATCCACACGCGGCCCTTGATTTCATCGATCTCACAGTTGGGATCGCAGGAATGGTTCAGGTAAGCGCCCAGCCCCTCGCCATCGACGATCGTCTTGCCATCTTCCAGACCATAGAGGTAGGTGCGGGGCGCACCATCGTAGAGCCGCTTGGCTTCCTGTGGAGTGATGCGCGGACCGGCATATTCGACAATGCGTGTACCTTTGCGCACGGGCGTAGTGGTAAACACGCCAACTGAATGAATCCGTGAGGGACGAACCACCAGGGCCATACCGCTAATTTTGCACGCTTAAGAGGCTTGAAGGAAGACGAAAAGATGTTCCCGCGTAGTCTTTCGGCCACGGATCGTACGCGGAGCTTCCGAAGCCTCGTTTGCAGGCGGAATCCTGCTCGAGTGGAGTGGCCAGCGCCTTCGCCGTTTACCCCGTAAAGGATGTTGGCCATAACTCGAAGCAGAGTATAGCGCGGCTGGGATGGCGAGCCGCTATGACGCAACCGCATTGCGGAGGCGCCCATGCCGGACAGCCTGCTGCCGGTGATTGCCGGGACAATCTGAATTTGCACCAGGCGCGGAACCGAGGCGCTCTGCTTCTTGGCCAGCAAATTCGCCGAGGGAATGCCGGTTCGGGCAAAGGATTTCTCGCAGTCCGCGGTGGACGGGCCGCGCATATTCCCTTTCATGAACGCCAGGCCCGGGCAGCGAGTGCAGGTCGAACCATGCGCGCACTGGGAACAGCTCGACAGATCACGCAGCCGAATCGAGCGAACTTCTTTCAATTGCTCGGAGTCGCGCCAGATGTCGATAAACCGCTGTTGCCGGACATTCCCGCAGGACAAAGGAAACTGCACGCAAGGATAGAACTCGCCGTAAGGAGAAACGTAGCAGGCGGTGTGACCAGCGCTGCACGGCAAAGACTCCATGCTGTCTTCGTCGGGCGCGGGCGGCGGCGCGCAGAACTCATCGACGTTGCCGATTAACGCTTCGTCGCGGAACAGGCGCCGCAGAGCGGACTCGCCCGCATTCAAATCCAGGATCGCCCGGTCGCCATCCATTTTCGGCGTGACCGTCGGATCCAGCGTGCACTCCGTGCCAAGTTCATCCGCCAGCGCCCGGACGCCGTGATAGTCCTGCATGTTTTCGGTCATCAGCACATTGGCGATGATGACCTTCAGTCCTTGCGACTTGAGAAAGCGGATCGCGTTGAGAGACCGCCGCAACGATCCTGGAACCTTGGTGATCGCATCATGCACTTCCGGCCGGTGGGAATAGATGCTGACCTGAATTGACTCCACGCCCAGATCACGGAGGCGCGCCGCCTGCGCCTCGCGAATCAGCACGGCATTGGTTTTGAGCTTGATGCAGAAGGTAAGCGCACGCGCGCACTCCAGAATCTCGAAGAAGTCCTTGCGCATGAAAATCTCGCCGCCGCTCAAGGTCAGAATGAAGACACCGGCTTCGGCCATCTCTTTGAGCAGGTGCTTTATCTCGGTAGTGGTCATCTCGCCGTGGTCGTCGTGATCGAGGTAGCAGTGAACGCACTGCTCGTTGCAGCGGTAGGTGAGATCGAGTTGGACGCTGAAAGGAACGCCCAGCCTCAGCGCCCGCTCGCTCATTTCCTGCATTAAGGCGCTCATCGTCGTTGCTCCCTCGACTCTTGCTCCTGTGCAGGTGAGTCCGGCCTTGCGATCGGTTGCTCTGAGATCGGATGCTCCGAAATCGGTTTTTCTGAGATCAGGAGGATGCCATGCTTGGCCAAATCCTCGGCCAGCGCCTCGGCATCGCGCAGGGCCTCTTCTGGCTTCACTTCGAACTCGGAGCAAATGCGGCGCTCCACGATCTCATCAAGGGGCGTGGCGCCGTCGGCGGCCCGCCAAAGAATGGTCGCGGTGGAGTTCAACGTAAACAGCGTCGAACCCTGACCCGACATCACCAGCATCTCTTCACCCAGCTGGCGGGCTGCGATGCGCGGGCTGCGCGCGACATAGCGTTTCTGACGCATCAGCCAATCATCTCCCAAACGCGTGCATCCGGCACAAAGGTGAGCGTGTAAACCGGTACGCGATGGACAAAGTCGCATGCCGCCTGAAATGCCCAATGCACCAATTCCTGATCGTCGGCAAAGAAAAGCATGTTGGCCAGAAGCTCGCGTCCAGCGTCGGCCGCAGGGACAGGCTCGATGCGATTCTCGGGACCCTTAGCCAAAAGATAAAGTGCGGCCACTGGCGCCGAGGTATTCTCACCCAGCTTCGCCAATTCCCCCGTGAAGGGCGTGCCGAACGCGACATAACCCTCGTCCTGCCTCGGACCGTTCACCTTGCGAACGTACGAGATCTCATCGGTCAGAAGAGTAGCGTCAGCCGGAGCGAGGCGGGAAATCGTCGTCTTCCCCGCCCCTGAGACACCCGCAAACAAGAACGCTTTCCCGTTGCGAATGCCGCTGGCGGAGTGCAAAAGAAATCCGCCTTGTTTGGCGAGCACCAGGGTATGCACGATGCGCAGAACGGCGTCGATCGAGTACGGGTTCGCGGACTGGCGGATCCGGCCCGTGCGCGCGACAGGCTCCCACTCGG
>JBAUVZ010000242.1:0-13760 GCA_049583505.1 Candidatus Sulfotelmatobacter sp. | reverse complement strand
AAAGGCATCTGGGTCTGGGACGCCAAAGGCAACCATCTCGGCACCATCGTCATGCCAGAGCAGCCGGCAAACCTGAACTGGGGCGACAAGGACTATCGAACCCTATACATCACAGCTACCACCTCGGTGTACCGCCTGGAGATGAAGACGCAAGGCTTCGTGCCGTACCTATGAAGAAGCAGTAGGGGAGCCATGTCTGGAGATGCGCGCCAACCGGCGGCATCGAGCCGTGTCCGCCAAAAAGGGAAGTGCTTGACCACGAAGCCAGATCAGCCTGGTGCGAAAGGAGGGACTCGAACCCCCACGGGTTTCCCCGCCAGATCCTAAGTCTGGTGCGTCTGCCAATTCCGCCACTTTCGCATGCACCCGATTATACAAAGGAGGCAGGGTTCTTTCGAAAGCCACAGCGGAGCAGGGTACTCAGGCAGCTACACAAATCGCTGGCGGGAATGCCGGGAGGGATTGCCACGCCGCGAGGATCACACGAGGAAATGCCGGCCGTTCTACTTCCCCTGGCTTACGCAAACCCGATAAACATACCGACCTTGGCGCGACCCGGGGGTTTGCCCGCCTTGCCACTCGGCAACCGGGCTACTGCACAGCGTTTAGTCCCTGATAAATGAACATGCCGGCGAGCACCAGCAACAGCACTCCAGAACCAGCGCCGAAAACCCAAACCGGGATCGTGAGCCGGTTGACCTTCACCAGCAGCTCAGTCTGTTCCTGCTGCATGTGCTGGCTCGCGTCGTCGAGATACAACGACTCTTCCTCGTGCATGGTCAGCGTGCTGCGGTAGATGAGGAGAATGATCAGGCCGACGGTGAAAACGCCCCACACGATCGCAAGCCCTAGCGTTAAAGGAGTCCACGTCCATTGCATAGGCCACCTCGACAGTTTGCAAGCCTGTTGGGCAAATCCCCCAATTCCACCATGCTGGTACCAGCATCCGGAAGCCTGAAGAATGCCCTAACGAAATCATTATAGACCCCATTGGCAAGTGTTTGCTGTGGAATCGTCCCTGCGCTACCTGGCATCCAACTGGTATAGGGGTTTGTGCCGGGCGGGCCATACACCCAGGTTACCTGCCACCGTTTGCCACCCTCTGCTATAATGCAGGTACTTTAGAGCCAAGGAGATAGGAATGGCCACGACAACTGTCCCAGAAGTAAAGACCAACGTCCCGGAAGTGAAGAAGACTCCGCCGGTCTCGCTCACTGCCAGCGCGGTCTCCAAGGTGAAGGAGATCATGGGACAGCAGAATCCCGTGCCCGCCGGCCTGCGCATTGGCGTAGTCGGTGGTGGCTGCTCCGGTTTCTCCTATTCCATGCAGTTTGAAAACGCCGCCGGAATGATGGACAAGACCTTCGACATGGACGGACTGAAGGTGTTCGTCGATGCCACTTCAGTGATGTATCTGAATGGCTGCATCGTCGACTACGTCGAAACCCTGGAAGGCGCTGGATTCAAGTTCGAGAATCCGAATGTGAAGAGCACCTGCGGCTGCGGATCCTCATTCAGCGTATAGGGTTCAGCGTATAAGGTTCGGCGTGGAAGCTTCCGTTTCCCGGCGGACTTTTGCTGTAAAATCCTTGTAAGACAAGAACGGACTCATCGCACGATGAGGCCGTTTCTTTCCCCCCAAAGCGGTCGCTGTCGATCGCGTCTATGGTTGTTGCGGCGGATTCGAGGACGGCTGCACAGGCGTCGAAGACCCGCCCGAATTCGGACTGTTTCCAAAGCTCGAGGACTGTCCGAACGAACTGCCACTGGAGTTACCGAACGAAGAACTGCCGAACCCATTGCCGTTGCCGCCTGCCGGTTGCGCACCATTCAGGGCGGGTTGGGTTCCCACTCCCGCCAGCGCAGGTTGATAGGGCGTCGTGATCAGGCCGCCGCGGTCGGTGGAGGGATCGTACAAAAACTGCCACTCGTTGTACCTCTTCTTGTGATTGAACTCGCGAATAGTGTTTTTCTTGCTGACGCTGGCCACGCCCACAATGGGCCCGCCACTCACGAGTTGAGTGGAGGACGATACATCGCTGGCTCCACTGGCGCTGACCTTGTTGGAGCTTGAATCCCCCGAAGTCGACGATACTTGAGATCCGTCAGGAGCTGTAGTCTGATTCGCGCTCGTACCGTTCGATCCGGATGGATTATTTGTTGCTCCGAAGCCGCTGCCGGAGTTTCCGCCGAATGACGATGACTGCGAGAACACCCCCGAACTGTTAACTCCAGAGTTGCCAGATGCTGCACCGCCAAAACCGGAATTACCAAACCCAGAATTGCCAAATCCAGAATTGCCAAATGCAGAGCCGCTCGCTCCGGAACCGTTCACTCCAGTGGGAGAGCCGACAGCGCTTGCCCCCGGAATGCTTCCTCCACCGATACTGAAGCCTCCGGCAAGCGTTACGCCCGGTTCACCGAAGTGGAGCAGTTTGAAGTCCTGGTTCTTGTTGAGCGGATCTTTGTAATGTTTGCGCAGATAGCGCAGATTGTTGGTGTTGTCGAGATCCTCGAGCTTCGTGGGGTAGCGCCCGAATTTCTTGTAATAGGCGCGGATGGCGCGCGAGTATTGCACTCCGCGGTGGATCATTTCCTGTTCCTGGTCCCGCTGGATCTCGAACTGAATTGGGATAATAACTCCGAGGGCGAAGATGGCCATCAGTGCGACCACAAGAAGCAGCGTGAGCAGCACATATCCCTCTTCCCGGGGACGAGAGCCGGCCGCAGTTTGCACGCGGTGCTCCGATTCGCGCATTTGCGCTACGCACTTCTTCACGACGGGTTCCCCTGCGTCAGCGGTATGCTCTGCGGCGGACCGCTGACGACCAGATCCTGGATATCCACGGATGTGGCGGAAATATGCACAACCTTGTAGCGTCGGTCGACAATCTCACCCTCGCCCGCAATGAAAACATCATCGCCCTTGGAGAGAAAAATCTTTCTCGGTTCTCCGGGCCGGCTCGCGAAGCCGAAAAACTTCAAAGGTATCGGCGGGAGCGGCGCTACAGGGGGTACCTGAAACATCTTCTCGTCCTTCTTCCCGTCCGGCGTGCCGGGGGCCAGGGGTGTGGGAATCACCACCTCCGCCTGAGACACGAAAATGTTTCGTCCCGAGCCTTCATACTTGATCTGCTCAGCCGCGGCCAGTTGCTGCAGGTGCAAGGTGGGGTCGAGGTTCTGCGCAGGGCGCTCCTTTTTTGCCGACGCAGACCCTGAACCGTGGCGCGCCCCAGGCCGGGCAGCGCTAGCCGAAAGCGCATGCGGCTCCGTCGCAGTCGTCCCAGGAGTTGTCGAAGCGATAGTCGAGGAAGAAGGCAGGAACCAGTAGGCGACGATCAGAAGCGCCACTACTCCCAGCACCGCCGCCAGGATTACCTGCTTCCGGTTTTCCATTCCCAGCTTCACTACGCGCCCGCCTTCAGATAGGTTTGAAGTTTCACTTGCAGCTTGATGGGGCCCTTCTGCTCGCCTGCCAGCGTGATGCTGCTGATGATGAAAAACATGTCATCGCGTTCCAGCGCATTGATAAACTTCGCCAATGAAACGTAGTTGCCTGAGAGCCCCGCATCCAGCTCGACCGGATGCAGCCCGCCTGCCTCCTCATCTTCCACCTTGTACTTGGCCTGCTCGATCGTGACCCCGTTGGCGGCGGCCAGCTTGCCGAATTGAGTAGGAATCTGCGAGTCCTGGGCGGGAAAACGTTTCTTGTAGAAGTCCGTGATCTGCCGGTTTGCCGTGATCACTTTCTTGTCCAGATTCTTCAGCGGCTCAACCTGGTGGGTCTTCGTCTGCAGTTCGGTCCGCAATTGGTTCAGTTCCTGCCGCCGGGAGTCCGTCGAGCCCACCAGCGGCGAAAACAGTACCGCTACGGCCACGACATCCACGCCTAGCAGGACCGCCATGGCGCTCTTGATGTTTCTCCGGGTTCGCCGCAAGTCTGGCATCAGCGCGTGCTCCCCTTAGATGTTTCCGGCTTCAGGGCGGGTGCCGGCGTCGTCTCGGGAAGGTAAATCCCGTCGATGTTGAATTGAACGCTGTCCCCACTGCCCGATGCGGCCGTGGTTTCGGTCTCGACATAGGTCTGCGAGAAGCGTCGCGAATCCTCCATCCGGCGAGCCAGTTCGAGGGCCCGGTCGCGATCGCCCGCGACCACCATCTTCAGCGTGAGCTGATTGTCCGCATCTAGTTCGGGATGAATGGAAACCAGGTGGACCCGCGCGGGCATCACTTTCTCGAGATCTTCCAACACATGCGTCCAGGAAAGCGACTTGCGCTCAATCAGCTCGTTAAGAAACTGCGACTGGTCGCGCGTAGTACGATTTTCCGGCTGACTGAGAAATTCCTCAGCCTGCCGGCGGGTCTGGTCGCGCTGTGCGATCTGGTCGCGCAAGTCGGCGATCTGGGCATGGTCACGCCGGGCCACAAACCAATCCGTGATCGTGAGCGTCAGCAGCGCCAGCGTCAGGATCGCCGCCGCCGCCAAAGCCGTCCCCCAGCGCAGCCAAAACTCCCGCGCGTCTTCATAGGCTTGGCTGGCGAGATTGATGTCGAGACGCATAGTTAATTCAGCGGCCAGCGATCAACGATCAGTGATCAATGATGAGTGTCCAGTTGATCTTTACTGATCACTGACCACTGACCGCTGCAGTTACGAAATCAGGGCCCCTACCACGCCGGCCATTCTCCAGCGCGGCACGGAGCCACCGGTGCTTACCCCGAGCTGCGAAGAACTCACCAACTCCCGCACTTCTGCGCCGGTCTGCGCGCGCAGCGCGGGAGCTGCACTGCCGGTGTCGGATATCCCCGCGACGAATATCTTTTCGATGTTCAGATGATACGTGTCCTGGAAGAACACCACCGAAGGGTAGACCTCCTCCGCCAACTGCTCTCCCGTGATCGTAACCCCGCGCGTATTTTCGAGGGTGCGGAAGAGCTGAAGCTGTTCCGCATTGAGGATGGCGATACTGGTGGTGCGGGCATCGACTTTCACCACCAGAGTAGGACCTTGTCCCTCCGCGGCGCCCAGCGCTGCCAGCATGGAAGGCAATACCACTCCCGGGCTGAATCCGGCGTCGCGGAAAGCGGCCTCGTAGTCTTCCACCACGCTGGCCAGAGCGACCGCGGCCACCACTTGAATCCCATCATTTGTCTTCTGCGCATGGTAGGAAACTCTGGCTTTGTCAACGTCGAACGGCAGAGATTTCTTCAAACGAAACCGCACCACACTAACGGCTTCCTCGGAGTCGGTGGGCAGAGTATCGAATTCCAGCAGCACCACCCGCACCGCGGCGTCCGGGACCACCGCAATCACATCGTGGGATCTTCCTGCCACACTGCCCAGGGTCGCTTGCACCGCCGAACTCACCGCGTCCCGCTGGCGCAAATTGCCCTCGACCAGGTCTGGAACCACGCTGCCCGGTGCCAGCTCACGGGCCGCGCAGACCTCCAGGGTGCGGCCATCTTCGGCCAGTCGCCCAACCAGCACGCGGTCGGCGGCGATTTCACACGCCAGCCTGGGTTTTGCCTTATTGGAACCAGAGCTCATTTCGGGAGTCAACTCTTTCTATAATTCAAATCCTGCGCCACGCGAAATGCAATAGCTGGAAGGGAACTTCGGCAGTGGCAAGTGGCCAATGGCCTCTAAATTCGGAACTCAGCGAACTGGCCACTTAGCGCATGGCCTCGATGAAGGTGACCTTGTTGATCTCTTTCAACGTGGTCAGGCCCAGCCGGACCTTATCCAGGGCTGACTCGCGCAGGAAACGCATACCTTCGTCTCGCGCGGCCCGCCGGATTTCCGACGTCGGTTTTTTAGCCAAAATCATCTCCCGGATGCGGTCGCTCAAATCCAGCAATTCGTGAATCGCGGTTCGGCCGCGGAAGCCGGTGCCCGCGCACTCGATGCATCCCGGCCCTTCATACAATGCCACCTTCGACCATTGTGCCGGATCCAGCCCGCTGGCCTCCAGCACATCCGGCGCGTAATTCACCTGGGTCCGGCAGGATTCGCAGATCAACCGCACCAGGCGCTGCGCCAGAATGCAGTTCAACGCCGAGACGAAGTTGTAGGGCTCGACGCCCATGTTTAGGAAACGGCCGATCACGTCGACCACGTTGTTGGCGTGCACCGTGGTGAAAACCAGGTGGCCGGTGAGCGCCGACTGAATGGCGATCTGCGCCGTCTCCGTGTCGCGGATTTCACCCACCATGATCTTGTCCGGGTCGTGGCGCAGAATCGAACGCAAGCCACGGGCAAAAGTCAGCCCCTTTTTCTCGTTGACCGGAATCTGTGTGATGCCCCGAAGCTGGTACTCGACCGGGTCTTCAATCGTAATGATTTTGTCTTCATCGGTCTTGATCTCGTTCACCGCCGCGTACAGCGTGGTGGTCTTGCCGCTGCCCGTCGGTCCCGTCACCAGCACCATCCCGTAAGGTTCTTTAATATAGCGGCGGAACTTGCGCAGATCATCCTCATCAAAACCAACCACGTCAAGCGTGAGCGTTCGGAACTTCTCGCTCATCGATTCTTTGTCCAGCACGCGCAGCACGGCGTCTTCTCCGTGAATGGAGGGCATGATGGAGACGCGGAAGTCGATGGCGCGGCCGTTGTACTTCACCCGGAAGCGCCCATCCTGCGGCACCCGGCGCTCTGAAATATCCAGTTCGCTCATCACCTTGATACGCGAGATCACAGTGGAATGGTGTTCTTTGCCGATGGGCGGCATGGCCTGCGTGAGCACGCCGTCGATGCGGAACTTGATCACCACCGAGTCATCACGGGTCTCGATATGAATGTCGGAGGCGCGTCGCTGCAGCGCGGTGAAAATCGTAGTATCGACCAACCGGATAATCGGGCTGGTGTCGCCCGCCGCCGTCAGCTTATCGATGGTCAGCGTCTCTTCGGCGCCCGTAGCGTCGTCTTCCCGGATGATCTGGAAGCCTTCGCTGGCTTCTTCCAGAACGCGTTGCGATTGCTCCGTCTTCTTGAGAATGTCGCTGATCTGTTTCAGCGTCGCCACTTTGGTGACGATCCGCTTCTGCAGCAGCAAGCTGATCTCGTCGATCATCATCAACTGGCTGGGATCGGCAATCGCGATCGCCAGTTTGCCGTCCGCCGTCTCTTCCAGCGGCACGAAGTTATAGCGGAACATCAATTCGGGGGAGAACTTTTTGAACAGCTCATGGTGAAGCTGGAAGTCGGTGAGATCCACAAACTCGCAACGATAGCGCCGCGCCACGTCCTGGGCGCGTTCCAGGTCGGTGACGGGATTTCCCGTCGTCACCACCCGTCCGCCGTTCTCACCGTTTACGAAAAGTGATTTCTTCTCCGCCATCGCCATTTCTCAAATCCCCACGCTTACTTCCACCATCCCGCTCAATGTGCCCCCTGCATTCCTAAGCTGAAGATCGGCAAATACAGCGAGATCATCACTACCCCCACAAAAACTGCCATGATGATCAGAATCAGCGGTTCTATCAATGCCATGGAAGCGCTCAACGCCGTCTGCACGTCTTCTTCATAGAACTCAGCCACCGAATTCAGCATCGCCGGTAAAGCCCCCGTGGATTCCCCCACTTCGAGCATCTCCACTGCCAGGTCGGGGAAAATATTCTGTTCCTCCAGGCTGCTGGCCAGCCCTTGCCCTTCGCGAACTCTCACACTCGCCCGCATGACCCCCTTCAGGATGCGGCGGCTGGACATGGAACTGCCCGCCGTTTCCATCGACGGCACCAGCGGCAGCCCGCCCTGCAGTAGAGTCGAGAGCATCCTCGAAAAAGTCGACACCTGATGTTTTAGGCGGATATCGCCCAGCAACGGCAGGCTCAGGATCACCCGGTCAATCCGGTCCGCCCCGCTATCGGTCTTCTGCCATTGCCAGAACAGAAATCCTGCCAGCACCGCCCCGATCAGGAAAAAAGGAAAGTACTTCTGGGCGTTGACGCCCACCGCCAGCATGAACAGTGTGATCGCCGGCAGTTTCGCGTCCAGGCTGTTGAACAGCTCCGCGAATTTAGGCACCACATACGTGAACAGAAACATCACCATGATCGTCACCACGGTGACCAGCAGTGCGGGATAGATCAGCGATACCGCCAGCTTCTTGCGGAAGCTCATCGCCAGCCGCTGAAAGTTGATGTAGCGGCTCAGCACTTCATCGATGTTTCCGCTCTTCTCTCCGGCCATCAGTGTGGTGGTATAAATCTTCGGCACCATCGGATGCGAGGCAAAGGCATCTGACAGCAGCTCTCCGCCTTTCACCCGCTCCCGCACGTTCTCCAGAATCTGCCGTAGATTCGCATCTTTTTGCCGCTTGATCAGCAGGTCGAGCGAGTTCAGAATGGGCAGCCCGGCCTTGATCAGCGTCAGGAACTGCTGGTTAAACACCAGAAACGAGCTATGCTTCAGCTTGCGCCCGCCGCGCACAAAACCGGTGGAAAACAGTCCCTGGGGTTTCACCCAGTGCACCAGATAACCCTGCGAGGCAAAGCGGTCGCGCACCTCCGCCACGGAGTAACCCTGCTCCAACTGCTGGTGAGTGTGACCCCGTTCGTCCGCGATTTTTACGACGAATTCAGCCATTTCCCGTTCTTCTTTGCTCCCTAACCGCGCACGCCCTCTCGGCTCAGTCTAACATTCCCGCTTCCAGACCCAGCCTCAGATCACCACAACTCCCGGCTCTTCCAGTATCGCAAGTAACCAAAAGGGCCGAGCTTTGAAAGGGCGCGGTTTCAGCCGCGCCGCTATTACGTAGAAAAGACTGCGGGCTTTAGCCCTTAAAGAACTCTCGCCACCGTCAATAGTAAGTCATTGCCTATCAATGCCATACCTACTATTATCTCGAGGCGGACTTCAATGTCCAAGCTCACCCTCAACCGTCTCCGTCCCTGGCGGCGGATTGAACCGGAACCGCCCCTCCGGGATCACCGCATCCTCCTTCTGCTCGCTGAACCGGTACTCGGTCACCGATCCATCCACTTCATTGATTACGATGCGCGCAATCCTGTGCTCCGGAGTCACCTCCAACAAAATCTCGCTAACCCGCTCGGCCAAGGCCTGGGGCACACCTCGCAGCACAATATCCCCCGCAGCCACCGGCGCTACATCCGGAGCCAGCGACAGCCCCTGCAACTCTTTTTCCAGCTTGCTCTTGCCCAGCAAGAATGCAAGCGGAGAGCGAACGTCATCCAGCTTCCGGGCATCAGTCTTGCGCGCCTGCCGGTCGTCCGGGACGTAAAACCACGCATCTTTCCCGTCGCTCACAAACAGCTTCTCCCTGGGAGAACGGTACTCCCACCGCATCTTGCCAGGTTTTTTCAGCCCAGCCTTAGCCAGCCAAAGCGTCCCCGACTCCGTCCGCTCAATCCCGGCCCCGCGATACTGCTCCGTAAACTCCGCCTCGAGAGTCCGCAGGTGGTTGTAGTGCTCGTCCACAGCCGCAGCGATAGAGTGGACATCTTCCGCCGCGGCGCCAACGGACAGCGTAATCGCAAGCAGCCAGGATGCTATGTAGAACTTAATCATTTGGGACAATTCTACGCGACGCCTCTGTCGTTTTATGGGGATCCTCATGTGGGGACAACCGCCCTCGGCTGTCGGTCGAGCGCAGCTCGACGATTCTTTTGCCGCCACCTCGGTGGCAAACAATTGTCTTCAACCTATGCCCGGCTACATAGCTTAGAATTAAGAATCAAGCGCTAGGGAGTCATTCCCCCCATGAACGATGACGCCATCACCATCTCGCCGGGGCCGCGCTTTCGAACGGCCATGATCCTGGCAATCGTTGCCGACGCACTGCAAATCATCGTGTTCCCTGCATTCGTCGAAGGCGCCATCTCGCCAGCTGACGACATCCTCGATCTCGGCATTGGAGCCGCGATGATCAATCTTCTGGGCTGGCATTGGGAATTCTTGCCGACGTTCCTGGCCAAGCTCGTCCCCGGCGTTGATCTGGTTCCTTTCTGGACGCTGGCGGTTGCGAACGTCTATCGCAAATCAAAGCGGATGGCAGAGACCACGGAAGAAAGTCATCAGGAGCACCCCAAACTGGAAGACCCGCAACGTTCCTGACGTTTTCCTTGAACTCCTCCGACGTTGAAAAATCGCCGATAACACCTATCGCCCTGAGCGGGCGACTCCTACTAAGTGCAAAACCCCTGATTTCGTCAGCTAGGATTTTCTACCTTAGCGCCACCCGAGCCCTAATCGAGCTCCCTTACCCAAATATTCCTGAAGCTGATAGGCGGACTCGGATCGCCGTGGGCCTGAAGCTTAATGGGCGCCCTGTCGAACCTCTTGTAGAAAGGCTGGCCGATGTACCGCGTCTCACCCTTCAACTCAAAGTGATTCTGCACCAGCACTCCGTTGAGGAACGCGGTGGCATAGGCAGGACTCTTCAGCGAGCCGTCCGCATTGAAGATGGGAGCCGTCCACACCACGTCGTAGACCTGCCACTCCCCGGGCCTGCGCATCGAGTTTGCCAGCGGAATGCTCTGTTTGTAAATGCTCGCGGCCATGCCGTTGACGTAGGTCTTATTGTTGTACGAGTCGAGGATCTGCAACTCATATCCGGCGTCATCGGGGCCGGTCGAAGCCAGGAACAATCCACTGTTGCCGCGCAACTGACCTGAACCGGTGACGTTCTCGGGAATTCTCCACTCCATGTGGAGTTGATAGTTCTTAAAGGCGCGCCTGGTCTCAATATTCCCCGCTGCCTTATTCACTGTGACCACGCCGTTGGCCACGATCCATTTCGCCGGGGCAGACCGGTCTTGCGCAGACACCCACTCGTTCAGGCTCCTGCCGTCGAATAGGATGATTGCGTCGGAGGGAGCCGTGCCGCAGTCGGTGCCCGGCGTCACCACTTTCGGCTCCGGCTGCCACACTTCCGTGTCTTCAGGCTTGGGAGCCTTTCGACCCGCTGTCTGCATTCCGAGACCAAAGGCAGTGGCGACGACGAGAATGATGGTGCCAAACATTGTCACAAACATCGTTATCAGCCCCAACTTTTTCATATGCCTCTCCACACATCGCCTCTGAGGGTGTCGCATCTCCCCACCGAAGTCAATGACTGTAAACCCAATCTCTAGGAACTTTCACTACGCTCTCTGCGTAGCCAGCACTAACTCGGAAGTGGAGAGCAGGGAATCCTATGTCAAACCAGATCCAGTCATCCATCGGACGAATCGTCACCCTGGCAGCGGCGGCTTTCGTCACCTTTCATGGACAGGGCTTGGCGGCTCAGTCCGGCAAGCAAGGTCCGGAAGCGGTCACTGAGCAACTTGTCCACGTCCAAACCAAGGACGATATTGCCGATTCAGGCGCTCTTTTCGCCCCACCAAAAGGCGCAGCGAAACCGATCGCTGTCATCTGGATTCACGGGTGGGGAGTCAATTTCTATTTTCCAACGTATGTTGAAATTGCCAGAGCGCTGGCACAACGCGGCTACACCACGATCACAGCCAACACCCGAATGCATGACATCGGAAACGTAGAAGCGTGGCGCGGCGAAAAAAGAATCCGTGGGGGCGGCTATTGGGGTGTACCCAGTGAACAGACCCAGGATTTAGCGGCGTGGATCGATTTTGCTCAACGACTCGGATTCAGCAAGGTCATTCTGGTCGGCCACAGCGACGGCTGGGGAGCCGTTCGCAGGTATCAATGGCAAACCCAGGATTCTCGGGTCGCTGGGCTGGTTGTCGCCTCCGGACCGATCGAAGCCGACGCCGGGACGCCAGATCCAGAACAGATTGCGCAAGCGAGAAAAATGATGGCTGATGGGCAACCTGAAGACCTTGTAATAATCCCGAAACGCTCCTCCCCATCATTCGTCAGCGCTGCAACATTGGTGGACCTCGTCGATAGCCCGCCTGAGTTAAAGGACTTCTTCGGCGCGCAGACGGCGAACCCAGGCATTACTCGTGTCCATTGCCCGCTTCTCGCCTTCTTCGGGACCAATGGCGACGTTGGAGATGAAAAAGATTTAACGTGGCTGAAGGACACACTGAAACGTCAGCGGAGCGGGCCCGGCAGCGTAACAACAGCGTCGATAGAAGGCGCAGGTCATATGTATGCGGGGCATGAAGACCGCGTCGCTCAGGTCATTGCAGACTGGGCCGATACGCTGCTGTCGCGGCACACAAAATAGAAGCGAGGGCCCCCAAACAGACCACAGCGTCGCTGTCGTTGCTTGACGCTAAATCCCGGTTCACTCATTGACCGCTTTGCTGCCCTGATCCCGGCCACGACTAAAACGTTGAGTAGGGCAAAAAGCGTCACGTACATTTCCACAGCTGCCTTGTGACATCCAACCTTGCGCCGAGATCTGAACTAGACCAGAATGGTCAAAGCGGAGGCGGTACGGACAATCGAGAACCCAACGGACGCAAGTCCCGTGTTCTCTAGATTTTGACCTCTAACTCTTTTGGGCTCCGGATTTTGCGAGGAATTTCTTGCTAACCCCATGATTTCACTAGACCCCCGGGGGCAGGGGGTATCGAGACGACTGACCGAATTCACCAAGATATGGCCCGTTGCAGGCATTGGAAACAGTACCGCCCTCGGAATATTTTAAGCAGTTTTCCACGAGCCCCGATTAGAAAGAAAGCTGAAAGCTGAGAGCTGACAGCCGAGAGCTGAAAGCTACAAACTGAGAACTGAGAACTGAGAACCGAGAACTGCCTTCGCAATCGCGCAATACAGATCAATCGCCTCAGCCAATTGCTTCTTCTCGATGAACTCGCCTTCAGTATGCGCGACGTGAATCGATCCCGGACCAATCAGCAGCGGCTCGCCCCAATTCGTCAGCCTGGGAATGTCAGTAGTAAACGCCGCGATCATCGTAGGCAAGCCGTCAACGGTCCGAAGCCGTAGAAAAGGCAGCTCGAGAGGGAACTCAACTTTCACCTGATCGCGCGCGGTTTCCAGAATCTGCCGTCGCAGCTCTTGCGATGGACCAACCAGACGATAAACCAAGTCCGCGTGAGCATAATCCGGAATTACGTTGGGCGCGCGACCGCCCTCGATCAATCCAATGTTCAGCGTACACGGACCAATCTCCGGATCAGACGGCAACGGCATCGCGCGCAGACGAGTGAGAGCCTCAATTAACTTGTCGATTGCGGATTCACCGAGTTCGGGATAAGCCGAATGTGCCATGCGGCCAGAAGCTGTGACCTCAACCCGCAGCGTTCCCTTCGAGGCCAGCGCGATGCGGTTCTCGGTCGGCTCTCCGTTGACCAGGTATTTGCATCCGTGCGTTTGTTGACTCGCTGCGTATTCGTTAGCCACTTTCGCGCCCAGGCTATCGCGTTCCTCTCCCACCAGGAACAGCAGTCCGACGTAAATTCCCTCCTGCCGCAAGCGTTCCGCGGCGGCGATCTGCGCGGCGATGATGCCCTTGGCGTCGCACGAGCCGCGGCCATAGATGCACGCAGCATCTTCTGAAGACCGAATGAACGGAGGAACTGTATCCATGTGCGTGGAGAAAACCACCGCCGGACGCGGCTGTTCCGGCGATGTGGCGTAGACGTTGGCGCGATCGCCTTCCACCGGCATTCGCCGCGTCTGGTAGCCAATGCGGCAAAGTTCTCCATAGAGGTAGTTTCCCACCGCGGCTTCGTTGCCCGAAATCGATTCGATGTCGACCAGTTCCCGGGTAAGCGTAATAGCGTCCATGGCAAGAGCATAAACTAAGACCGCCTTTGCGAATCGGCGCGCCGTCGCAATCATGTAATCTGAATACTGTGATCGCACAGAA
>JBAUVZ010000241.1:0-22047 GCA_049583505.1 Candidatus Sulfotelmatobacter sp. | reverse complement strand
TCGATGACGGTGAATCCAACCACCGGCACCGGGATACTCGTCCTTGATGTTTCGGCCAGTAACCCTAGTGTCGGGGTGAATGGCATCGAGACCTTCGCCGTTCAGTTTATAAACGCAAGTCACGCGCAGATTACGCAGTTTGATGGATCGGCAACTTCCAGCGGAAGCTTCGACCTGCAGACGGCAACGAGTGGTGCCGGCGGCAATTTTGCCTTCACCCTCTCCGGGTTGGACACCACGAACAGAGCCACGGTTGCGTATGGAGGTGTGTTCTCGAACACCAGCGGCAGCATCCACGGCACGTACGACGAAAATGATTTCAGGAAGGTGCTCGTGGGGAACACTCTCACAGCGACGGACACCGGTGTCGGAGCGGACGTGTACGGGCGGGGCAGCATCACCGGTTTCACGGATCCCAACAACGGCAACGCACCCATCTCGCTCGTCTACTACATCGTTGGTACGGAAGTACTACGCATCATCGATGTTGACTTCAACGATGCTTTGGTGGGTTCAGCCTACGGCCAGGGCAGCGCCACCTCCTTCGACAGCACGGTGCTGTCAACGGACGTATTTGGCATCCTGGACAACACAGAGGACGCTATATTTGCCGCAGCGGGGCAACTCGTTGCCGCCAAGACCGCCGTTGGAACGTTTAGCGCCACATTCAGGGGTGAAGGCGATGATGACGAAGGGGGCACCGTCATGGCCACGGGTACCCCGAGCGGAGTCGCAGGCAACTACTCCTTTTCGACCACCATGCTCGGTTATGGCAGCATGAAGGATATCACTGGGTTGGGATCCATTCACACGCTCGGGCTGTATGCGACGGATCCAAAACTCAACCTTCTGGATCCCAACAACACCACGGCGGCCAACCTGGGAGCCGCCCTTGTTCTCGATCTGGATGATTTCGCCCAGGGCACGGGAATCGTGGTTCCGCAAGGGACCATAGCGTCCGACGGATCTGACCTCAACCACAGCTACGGCTTCGGGGCGCAGGCCTACACTGGCAACACTGACGGCAGCTGGCCCAACGGGAACCCGGGCTGGGAGTATGACTTCGTCGGGCAAGGAACGTTTGCGTCGCTGGTTCTCACGACTCCGGCAGATATCAGCGATCCGTTCGCGTTTTTCGTATCGGGCACGCCGGATGAGTACAAAGCCGTTCCGATCGCGGGGACTGCGGCCGCACCTGACGCCGCGGGGCGGTACGCCTTCCCGTCGGCCATTCCATTTGCCGTCGGTCCCGTAGGGGGCGCTGACGGTCCAACCAAAGATTTCACCGTGGTCATGTACGAAGCTGGTCCGGGGCTGGTGTTCTCGATCGACGAGGACACCTTCAGCGAATGGCTGGGCACCTTCCAGGTGCGGAGTGCCAGCTCGCTGAAGGCAATCCACCTGAAGAGAGGACCGCTAGTCAAGAGCCAAGCAAGACCGAAGCGCTAACCAGTAGACCAAACGAGGATTCCCTGGTGGGGCGAAAAAAAGAAATTCCGGGCTAGACAGACGAACGCAAGCAATAGGATCTTCCAACCATTAGCAGATGAAGTAAAGACTCTTCCCTAAATCCCCAATCAGAGGGCCTGAAGAAAGTTAAACTCGCAGAGTTGTTTTTCCGCAGCATGCTGGGGATTCTTTCAGCGCCGAACTTTCGCGAGAAAGGGATGTACCGCAATTATTTATGAGATGGCTTGTAGTCTTCGATTGGGGAGGCGTGCCACTTCCCAGAACCCCGTTTCTGGATAGTTGTCGCGGTAGGGACGCTCATCCGTGATCGCCCCTAGCACAGATCCGCACAAGCGCCTTTACGCTTACGGTTCTTACCAAGGATGAGTGGCGGGCAAGGCAGGCATCAAGATAAGATATGCTCCGGCGTCGGAACGCGAAAAAATGAATTTCAGTGAGTTGCAGGTCGATCCATGCCATCATGGCCTAGAACTCGCCCGAGGATGCCCTTACATGGAAGCCGTATTTTCAGGAATTGAAGATACCATCACACGCGCTGGGCATTCTGGAACCTCGTTGAGAAACCGGAAAGAGTACTTCATGTCTGCTTGGGATCTCCTCTGTCTACGCGGGAATATCTCCAGCCCGTCTTCAAAGGATTGTTTCGGAGCACTGTTGATTTTGTTATTTTCTTTCCTGTCGCTCGCCCAGACCACGGTCAGCCAGGGCAGCATTCAAGGGACGGTTACCGATCAGACCAACGCAGTCGTGCCCGGAGCGACCATCACGATCACGTCTCTCACTACCGGGCAGGTCGTCACGGTCAAGACATCCTCGACAGGCACCTATAACTCGGGCGGACTACCCGTCGGCGACTACCAGGTTCGCGTGCAGGCCAAGGGTTTTAAGACGGAGCAACTGACTATCCCGGTCCAGATCACGGTAACATCCTCTGGGAATATAAAGCTGGAGGTGGGCCAGGAGACCACCACGGTTGAAGTACACGGCACCGGCGTCACCGTCAACACGGAACAATCCGTAGTGCAAGGTGTACTGAGTGGCGAGCAGATCGACAACATGCCCGTCAATGGACGCAGCTTCCTCGACCTCGCCCAGTTGGAACCCGGGGTCCAGATGCAGGATGGACAGAACTTTGATCCCACCAAAGTCGGCTACAACTCTATTTCTATCAACGGCGATTATGGCCGCACTCCCCGCATCGAAGTGGACGGCCTCGACGTCAGTGACGAAACTGTTGGCACCACCACCCAAAACGTTGCACTAAGTTCTATTCAGGAATTCAACATTGGCCGCTCGTCGTTCGACATTTCGTCAGAGATTACCGGTACGGGCACCGTCAACTTAGCCACGCGTTCCGGCACCAACGACTATCACGGCCAGGCCTTCTACCTGTTCCGCGATTACAGCGTTGGTTTTGCGGATCTTCCCGGTGCGGTTTCGTCGCAGTTTCAGCGCAACCAGTTCGGCGGCCGCTTTGGTGGCGCGATCCTGAAGAACAAGCTCTTCTTCTTCATCGATTCCGAACGGCTCAAGCAGGACAATGCCGATGCCATCGTGGCCGGCCCCCCCTTTCAATTCCTGACGCAAGGCCTCGACTCCCCTTTCAAGAGCTCGCAGGCCAGCGGGCGGCTGGACTGGCAAGCCATGAAGAATGTCCGCGTGTTTTATAAATTCGCCTACGACTGGAATTATTCCACCTCCTCGGACATCACCGGCTTCTCCTATTACGCCAACCGTGACTACGCCCCTACCCATGCGATTGGCATTGACATCAATCAAGGCAACTGGTCCCACAGCATCCGCCTCGGATACTTCAAGTTCCACAACCAGATCATCGGGGATACCAACTCGCAGCCGCTTTCCATCAATCCCTTTCCCTTTGCTGAGATTGTTTTTCAGGACACCAGTCTCGACACCGGGCCGAACTATCTGGCGCCGCAGCAAACATTTCAGAGCAACAAGCAGATCAAATACGATGCCAGCCGGGTTTGGGGTGCGCACGTCATTCGCTTTGGAGCGACCGTGAACGGCATCGCCACCGGCGGCTTCGCCTCTTTCAATGGACTCGCGCCGCAACTAAACTCGTATGTCAACTTTAACCAAGTGGCCCAGGGAACCGTGCAGACGACGCCGTTCTACTCCTGCAACCTCGAAACCAACCCCAACCTGCTCTTCAGCGGCTGCGATCCCAAGATTGCCGACTATCCCTTCACCGGCGGTTACTTGGGCAACGGGCAGGGCTTCGGTGACGAACTGCCTGCCTTCGGCTATCCTGCGGGCGGTTTGTTTGATACCCGCTTTGAAGCCTATGTCGGCGATTCCTGGAAAATCAGACCAAACTTCACTCTGAACTACGGGCTGCGCTACCTCCGCGACACTGGACGCAGCGATAGCGACTTGGCGCCCATCCCTTGCTCGGCTACGACTTTGATCACTTGCACGGGAGATCTCCTGGATCAGTGGGGAGCGGGGTTGGGCAACCGTATTCGCCAGCCTAACCTGAATTTTGGTCCACAGATTGGTTTTGCCTGGGACCCCTGGCGTGACGGGAAGACCGCGATCCGCGGCGGCGGCGGCCTATATTACGAAAACAATATCTTTGAAAACGTTTCGTATGATCGCAGCAACAAGCTGGCCACCGGCCTGTTCAACCAAACCCCATATCTGAATTGTCAGCCCGGCGCAAGTGCAGGTTCGCTTCCCTTCTACATGCCCGTCGCCGGTAGTACCCAGGGAACCCCAGTCTATTCCATTGACGGCTACGATCTGGCCACGCAGGTTTGCTTCCAGCCGTTAGGCCCCAGCGCGGTCAACCCAGAAGGCGCGGCCAAGGCGATGGCCGATTTGCAAGCCCAATATATAGCCGCCACCGCTGCGGTAGGCGCCGCCGGGGCGAATCCGAACTTTGTGGGCAATACTTTAGAGCTCGGCTATCCCTACAGCCCCAACTTCCGCACCGCCCGTTCTTATCAAATGAATATTGGTATTCAACGCGAACTCACCAAAGGCGGCGTCCTGACGGTGGACTACCTGCGCAACATTGGCCTCCACTTTCAGGTCGGGGTGGATGTAAACCATGCCGGCGATTCCCGCTATCTGGAAATGAATGCGGCTCTCAATGCCATCGGGAATACAGTGCAATATGCCGACAACGGAGCGGCCTCCGCCTGTTTCCCGGGAGCCGGCGTCACCCAGGCCAACGCCCCGGCCACCGTAGCCTGCTACATCGCGACCTTAGCCAATACTCAATCTCCTGCCAGCATCAATGATTTCGCCAACAACGGCCTGGATTCCGGCTATGTCTACTATGGGGGATATTCCGCCCCTTACTACGGACTTACCGCCGACACCGGTGCAGCCTTCGGAGGAATCAATCCAACCATGGGGAGTTTATTCACGAACTATCCCATGGGTCGCTCGGTGTACAACGGACTGCAAACCGAGTGGCGGCAACGAGCCAGCAATCCCTTTCGCGGCGTGAGCAGTCTTGATCTTCAGGTCAATTACACACTATCCCGCTTCGAAAGCGATAACGGCAGCGACCAGCACTTCACCACGAATGCATGGGACTTCCGCAACCCCACTGCCTTCATGGGCCCCACGGCGCAGGATCGCACGCACCAGTTCAAATTCGGTGCCACGTTCGAATTTGCTCACCACGGTCCTCACCTCAGCCTGATCGGCGGCTTTGCCTCACCCCAGCCCTCCGATCTCAGATTGCCCACCCAGGGAACCGTGGGAGAAATCTTCCGCTCCAACCTGACTGGGGATGGCCAGACCGGGGATTTCCTGAACTCCGCCGCCACCGGCATTGGCCACCCCGGAACATTCATGCGCTCGGTCACGCCCGGCAATCTGAATGCCTACCTCACTAACTTCAACAACACCGTGGCCGGCACGCTCACCCCAGCCGGCCAGGCGCTGGTCACCGCCGGTTTGTTCACCCAGGCTCAGTTGGTCACTCTGGGTGCGGTTGTCCCTTCCGTGCAGTTGGCGCCCGCTAACAATGCAGGGAACGGCTACTACAAAGACGTCGATACAATCTTGAGCTGGCCCTTCAAGTTCCGCGAACGCCTGACCATTTCGCCCAGCGTTTCGTTCTTCAATGTTTTCAACTTCTCGAACTTCGGAATTCTTGGGGGCGCGTCTTTCTCCAGCGTGACCTCCACCGGCCTGTCTGCTGGTCCCGGGAGCATCAACGGCACAGTCGCTGGCGTTAACCCCGGCTCCAACACGGTGCGAATAGGACGCGGTAGCGGCGTGTTCGCGGTCGGCGCCCCACGCGAAGCCGAATTCGGTCTGCGCTTTGACTTCTAGCGCGCCCGCTCAGAAAAGGGGCCCGCCACCAAAGCCCCGCTTCCGGGCTTGATCCACCGCATCGGATTACACAATAAAATCGGCTCTTCTGCGGCTTGGAGAAACGTACGCCCGAGGCAACAACGCAACGGCTGGCTGTGATCCGCGGCCACCGGGACGCCCACATAGTCCTCATCCAAGAGTCAGAGAAGTGAGAGACCCGCGCACCCTTCACTTTCCTGCGCTTATGCGTCTCCGGGTAGTTGACGAGCAAAGCGGGAGTTTCTATTCCGGGGCCAGAAGTCCTATATAAGGGGATGTCAAGTGAGAAACACTCCGCGTTGGAACGCCAGGAATATTCTCCTGGCATCCAGCCCCCTCCAGGCGGCGGAGCTTCGATGCTTCGTTCTCCCTGTGGTTTCATGGTTCGCCTTCATGACGGCGCTCTTCGGTTTTCTGAAACTCACAAGCTAACCTGGTTGCAGCGCTGCCAACCATGGTCCTATCGGAGACTCGTGGCCTATAGCTTTATTGGGTCATGCGAAGGGGCATAGAGTCGGCTTGAGACTGGGGGTGCCGAAGCACACTATCGTCTAACTTCTGGCTAGATACTCTCCCTCGACCCGAGCGTCTCAAGAAGAACCGACTGGCCACCACTCGAATGATCCCAAGGGATGGAACGGCCTCTCTGTCCGAGATGCTCAAGCTGCTTGAGGTTTCAGTTGTTCCGCGTCGAAATGAGCTCCTTTCTTCCAGAGGATCAGAGTGATCGACGCAATCTTTCGCGCCAAGGTGAGACGCGCCATCGCAGGCTTCATCCCTTTCACGAGCAAGCCCTGGTAGAAATCTTGAAACGGTCCTTCACGGCGGCTGGCCATAGCGGCCGCACTCTTGAAGATGGCTTTCATATCATGATTGTGGTTCTCGTTGAGCCCACGCAGTTGCTGAGGTTTCTTGGAACGTTGCAGTTGTCCAGCCACATACCGGTATTGCGCGCTGTCGCGCGTGTCGATCGCCAAGCCGCTGTAGGTCCACAGTTGCCGCTTCGTGCGGAACCGATGAGGGGTCTGGATCAGCGCGACCAACAGAGCAGATCGAATCGGACCGATGTAAGGAATCTGCCGCAGCAACTTCGTCGCGCCATGTTGCCGGCTCTCGGCTACTAGATCCCGCCGCACGGCTTGGCGCAACCCTCTCACCGCATCGAGCTGTTGGTAGAAGAACTCGGCCCGTCGACGCACGCCGGCTTCTCCGATCTTGTTCAACCACTCTGCACGATGACGCGGTGCGTAGACTTGCTGACCTCCGCAGGCAATGCCCCAGCTTCGATACAGAGCCTTGACCCGATTCATGACCCTGGTGAGATCTTGGCTGATGGTAAGGTAACTGCGAGCCAGTTCCTTCAAGGCCCGTAGGCCGTTCTCTCCATGGTAGACCGAGCGCAGATATCCGCCACGTAGTAGATCGGCGAGCTTGCGCGCGTCAATCTTGTCGCTCTTGTTGCCTTCTTTCAGCAGAGCGTTTTTCCGCGGATCGCACACCAGCAACTCTCTGACGTGTGGCTTCATTAGGTCGTACAACCACGCCGCCCAGGTTCCCTCTTCGAAGGTCACATGCAAGTCACCCTGTAGCCCTTGGACGAACTGCAGGATGGTGCTTGCCTTGGTCTCGATGATGGATTCCATCACCAGCTTTCCATCGCCAGTCATCACCGCGATCGAAATCGTTTCTTTGTGAACATCCATGCCGATATACTTCTTAACGTTCATACGGGTGCCCCTTTCGGTAGAGTTCTGCTTCACACTCAGACGCTACTGCAAAGGGGCGCCCTTTTATAATGCGTCGGCTTGGAGGGCATCGCAACTGATCTCCTCCAAGCCCGTTTCTAGGTACTGCTTCAGCGCGCAGGAAAGATCGTCGTGCACCGATTACAGAAATCACTTCCCGGAGACAACTGGAAGTATCAGGGCGGAGGGATGTTGAGTGTCGTGAAGAATCACGTTCGTAGCCGGAACAAGGTTTCGGGCAAATCGGGCTTCTTCTCCAGTATTCATATTGCGATCAAACCGCGGGAAATTGCTGCTAGAAATCTCAAGCCGCAACGAGTGCCCGCGAAGAAAAACGTTGCTCGTAGCCCAGAGATCGACCGTAATCTCATAAATCTGCTCGGGATTCATTAACGCGGAGTGTTCCTGCGAAGCGCGATAGCGCATGCGAAGAATTCCTTCCGTGAGGTCTTGTGCAAACCCGTCAGGACCCACGTCGACGAGCTTCCCCGTAAAATCGGTATCGACAGCCGAAGATTTGACGAACAGATCGGCAGTAACAGGGCCTGTAACCTCGAGATCCTGGGCGAGTGGGCCTATCGAATAGACAACAACGTCATCCCGGTTTTCTACCGGCCGCTGGTCGCGCGGTCCGGGCTCCATGTGCTCCCCGTCGCAACAAAGCGGTCCGCCGATGGTTGGTACGGGATTGCCTGGATTGTAAACAAAGCTATCAGGCGGCTCAGACCTGGGTGCGGAAGTTGAAATAGAGCCATCGCCACGCAACGAGTTCGCGTGTCCGTTCGAGTGCAGAAAATACTTGGTCGCGTGAGCTTGCGGTGGGGGCCAATCATCTTCCTGACGGTATTCGTTCGCACCCATGGTGAAAAGCTTCACTGGTTTATCAATGGCAAATTCGTTCTTGATTCCCTTAAACAGAAAATCGTACCAATCGAGGATGACGTCCGTATACACGTTTTCTAGGGCGTGTGGTCCAAAGTCCACGTCGCCGATGCGGCGGCCGAAGCCAGCGTGGCCGCCAATCTCGATCAAAAGATGTTGCTGGGTGCGGGCTGCTTCATTCGCACCGTATTTTTTTGCACCCACGTAGTTACGCAACGTGCCGGCATTAAAAATGTCGTACCAGCCGCCCACCTGCAGCATAGGGACGGCGATCTTCGAAAACTTTTCCTCGATCGACCACTGCTTCCAATAATTGTCGTAATTGGGATGCGCCAGCCAGTCAAAATAATATGGCGCAATCATCTGTGTGAGCTGTGCGTCGGCCGGTAACTGCCCGAAATTGAAAACCGGATAATTCGTGAGCGGCAGCGTAGGTGCTCCGACGAGCGCATTTGTATTCTGATGAATGAGGCGCTCGACCGTGTTCTGTGCCAGTTGGGAAGTCCAGTTCTGATCAAACCATTGCTCTAATGCCCCTGACTGGTAGGTCCAGCCATCGTGATAATTGCTTGCGGTCATGTTCGGTGCAATCGCCGCCAGATGAGGAGGTTGAGCAACCGCCGCCAGCATTTGCGTCGCACCTACATAGGAGGCCCCCATCATGCCAATTTTTCCATCGGAATAAGGAAGCGCCGCAGCCCATTCGACCGCATCGAAGCCGTCGGCCTCCTCGTGTCTGAACGGATACCACTCCCCCTCCGAGCGATAGCGGCCTCGAACATCCTGAATGATGACGACATAGCCGCGCGACACAATTTTGGATGTTGGCGCAACCGCCCAATTGACGCTTTTATCGTACGGCGTACGCATGAGAATGACGGGAAACTTTTCGGAAGATTTCGGCCGATAAATATCGGCGTATAGAGTGACGCCATCGCGCGTTTTCATGGGCACATCGTACTGCACGATCATATCTATGGATATCGAGGCTGCAGTGGTTTGTGCCGCAATATGATTCCGCGAAACTAGACAAATCGCAGTCCAAAGAAAGATAGACAGCCACATCGTCCTATTCGATCTCATGTTTCTTGCCTCCTGCCTGAGCCAAATCAGATTACAAGAGGACGAGGATAATGACGAATCCTGTTCCGCAGTTCCTGGTTACGCAAATTCCCTGGAGACAGGCACAGATCCCAATGCAGCACATTGCGGAACGCTTGCACGTGACCAAGCGCTCGGGACGTCCGTGCGAAAACGACTGGCGATGCCTCTCTCTCTTCTTTGCACGAGCGGAAAGTCTTAGTTCGGTGGCTGAGGGGCTAATGGGAAGTTACGTTTTCTCGTTTTCAGGCGGACTCCGACGACGTTGCCCCGAAGTCGGCTTCGGGGAGATCGCCGTTGATCTCCTCGAAGCCCGTTTCTGGATAACTTCCGGATTGCCGACAAACCAGGAGTTATCGTGCTGCCTCGGCGGCTACCAGAACAGGCCAAACAAGAATGTCAGCTGTTACATTTCGTTTCATCGGGGTCTGCCGCCTTTCACGGTAGCTACCACCTGATGCTTCCCACGGTGAGGTTTACGAATGGGGGCAGGAGGCGTCGAGCCTGCTACCCTCATCCACGGGGGAGCATTTTCTAGAAGTGGAAACCGATCTCTCCTGTAAGCGAGCGCGGCGTGACATAGTGCGTCCCGCTAAAGGTTGACAGGAAGTTATAGAGCGCAAAATGGTTCGCCAGGTTGATGACTGTCAATCGCGCACTCACTTTATATTTGTCACCATGGAACACGTTGTCATGGCCGACCGACAGGTCGAAAAGGCTCCGCGAGGTGATGCGCGGCGGCTTGTGGTCGTCGTTTTCGGTGTTTGGAGCAGGCACTTGTATCAGCGCGGAGCCAAACGCCGATGCGGCGCAATTGAAAGGCAGAGGCGCCGTCGGGGTTGCGCGGACGCCGTTGCAAGTGAACCCGGCCTCGGACTCCTGATCGGCAGAAAGGGGAATCTCGCCCACGTTGGCAGCGCCCATGCTGATGTTATTCACACCACCGAGGACGAGCGATCCCGGGCAATCGTTGGACGTGAGCTGCCCAAAGCACGGTGTTGCCCCTGCGACCAGTCCGCTGTCATACCGCCAGTTGAAGCCAACCCAGGGGCCGCGCTTCCACGGCTGATATTGCAGGTGAGTCGTCTGGTTGAACTTCTCGTCGTGGTCAATGCGGAAGGGAAGTCCCGCACTGGTTGACACGGTCGCGCCCGCTCCGCCGATCTGGGGCTGGAAAAATCGCGCCGCCACGCTGGAGAAAACCATCAGCGCCGAGAAGCCGTGGATATCGGGCACGCTTACGCGCCCCGCATATCCGGGAATCTTGGAGTTGTGCCATTCAATTGGAAACGTGATCGGGGTGTTGCCGAGCACGCTGAAGTCATAACCATTGTGTGTGTACTTCGAAATCCACTCGCCAGAAAAGACCAGGTACTTCCCGAACGCCTGCTCGATCCCGGCATGAAATTCATTGCGAAAACCGGGACTCAAAGCACCGCTCGAAGAGCCGCACAGAAGAAGCGGGTTTAAAACAGCATTTAAGCATCCGATGCTGGAAAGAATCAGATTTTCGTTGAAAGGAGATTCCAGGGTACGCGCGTAGGAAGCACGAAGAATCGTGTTGGTCCTCTTAACGTTGTAAGCCGCCCCAACCCGCGGCTCCGCCTGCCGCGCGGTGGAGAGACCGTTATAGAAATCGCCCCGCAAGCCGAGGTTCAAAGACCAGTTTCCTTTGGTGATGTTGTCCCGCGCGTACAGCGCGAGTTCCTTAATATCAGTGTGGCCACTGAAGTCGTACGGGCTTCCGCCACGGGTCAAGTCGTAGGGAGCCAGGATCGGATTGTAGTTAGGGTAAAAGGGGATGTTAGGCGCGTTCAGGTTGAACGCAATATTTGGCTGATAGGCGCCAGTGCACAGCGAGGGATCAGTGATCCCCGGCGCGGGCGCCGCAACAAATGAAAAGGGGTTCACCGCAGTCACGGTTGCGGCAGTGATGCAGGGTGCGTTGTAGGTCGGATCGACGATCCCTACAGTGTCGTTTTCATTGAGGAATGTCTGTTGATAGACGACTCCGGCCTTGATTTGGTTGATCCCTTTGACGTAGGAAAGATCGGATCGAAGCCCTGCGTTGGTCAGCGTCCGGTTCTGGCCCACGGACTGTCTCTGCAGGCTCGGTGGCCCGAGGTCCGCGAACGCGTCGCCGCTGGGATAGTAGTTGTAGTCGTCACGGCGCACGAATGCGCCGAGCGTGTATACGGCGTTCGCGTTCAGCACATGCGTCCAGGAAGGCGCAATGTTGAACGACCCAATCTTGGATCGCTGATCCGTCGGTCCCACGATATTCCCGTTCGGGTCTCTGCCGCCAAAGACCGCCATTTGCGGCTCGATCCCAAACAATCCGTTCCAGGGCGTCGCGTTTTCGGCATCGAGGTTATTCGGTGTCTGGAACCAGCTCCGGCTGTAGCCGAAGTTCAGGTGAATCGAATCCGCGGTTGTCAGTTGATAGTCCACTCGGTCGAAGAGGTTTTCTTCATTGCCCTTGTCGTGCAGCACCGTGAATTCCGGCGGATCCAGGAAGCGGCCGGTGTTCAATCCGCCTACGGAGATGAAGTTCCCCCAATTCTTACCCCCATAAGCGACATCGGCTGCGACGTTGGATGATCCAAAGGTCCCATAGGAAGTGGTCACACTGCCGTGGGGAGTGGTTACACCCTGACCTGAGCGCGTAGTCGCAACAATCACAACGCTGGTCTTGCCGCCGTATTCCGCTGGCGGAGCACCCGAGATCACTTCCATGGATTCGATCGAATCGACAGGAAGCTGGTTGGAGAAGACTTTGCTCTGCTGATCGGTAATGGGCTGGCCGTCGATGGAGAACGAATTCTCCGCGTGATCGCCGAGTCCGTGGAAGAGGCCATTGGAATCGGCAGCGATTCCCGGCGTTGAAAGAGTAACCAGCGAACTCAGTCCCGATGTCGTGCTCTCCAAGGGAAGCCTGTCGAAATAGCTTTTGTCGATGTCTGAGTGGAAGGTCGGATCATTCTCCAGCAAATCAGCCGCGCCAGCCTCGACGGTCACCGAAGTTATTGACCCCGACACTTGGAGTTTTACGTTGACGCTGAGAGGCACGACGGAGCGGACCTCCACGTCTTGTGAATTATTGCCGAATCCGGTCGCAGTCACGGTCATGTGATAAGGATTGAAAGGCACGTTCGCGAGGCTGAAATTCCCGGATTTATCCGTGGTGGTTGAGCGGTCATAATGGCTGACCGGGTTGTGAACCTCAACGGTTGCATGAGGCACAACAGCGCCGTCAGGGTCTAAGACGGTACCGCTAATGGAGCCAGAGCTACCGCCCGACTGCGCGTAAGCCTGAACGCCAAGCGTTAAAAGGAAAACCACCACAAAGGTCGCACGAAACGACTTCTTGCAAGAAGCTAGCATGATTCCTCCTGAGAATCGTCGAAAAGATCAAGAGACAGGCTCACGGGAAACAATCCGGGGCCTTTAAACAGCAGAAGGATGATCTTTAGACGCTAGGAGGCGGGCGGACACACAGAGCAAAGACTGTCAGGCGTTGCCTGGCAGAAACTGGCTCCGGCAGAAAGGTGGAGACAGAAACGAACATCACCCTTGGCAAGGTGGTAGCGGTTTGCGGAGAAGCTGAATGGGCGGCGATACAGACAGTACAAGTCGACGACTCGGTAGCGCTCGAATGTTGATGCGCGGCGAATGCTAATGCCGACCAGAAGGTCAGCAATACGCATAGACACGCTGTCCGCTTCGATATCGACCGCATGAAAGCTACCCCACGAGAGCTTCGTTTGAATCTATACTAAAAAGGGAAACGAACACAACGACATAGTACCTAGCCAGGTATGTATTGCTCCTGCACCGCTAGCCAGAATTTGAGCCACATGCTACTGGAAACACCTTTCTGCACAATCTGATTGTGTTTTGTGTTTCCTGGCCGCCAGCGCTAGTGGTGGTGTGACGACGCAAGGCCCCCGTAAAGGCCAAGTATGACGACGCCTATTGCCCCCAGAATGATCCACAGCAACTGAATGATCCCCTTCCAACTGCTCCCTCTTCTGTTTTGCCGCAGTGTTGGTTGTGGTGCTCTCTGCACGTTGAGGACACTCCCTTGTATGGAGGGCTGTTCGGCCGCCCCCCGCGGATTCCCCAAAATCTTTACGAGCGAAAGGGGCTGATCCTGCATTCATGGAATTCGCACGGCAGGGCTAACATCTTGCCCGCATCCCGACACCGGACAGCCCACTCAAGCAGGCTTCGGTACTGGTCGAACTTGACGATATTCCCCAGCCACTCCGTACCCGATGAGCTTGTAATCACGACCACATTCGGCACATCACATGGCCCAACACAACCGCCAATGGTCAATTGGACTCGCTTCAGCAGTCCCTTTTTCCGCCATTCACTCTTTAGCCATTCCGCCGGAACTTCGGGCAAACCACGTTCGACATCGCCGCAACAGCAGCCTCGACAGATCGTGATTTGTCCGACCACGAGGCGCTTCGTTTTCAATGGACAATCTCGATCCTCGTTCACGGCGTGTGATCCGTCCCCAGTTCTGGAAGCCACTTAATCCAACAGGCCATAGAGGTCATCCATTTCAATCGGTTTCGGTGATCTGCGAGACTGTAAGAAAACCGCGGCAATCAAAATCACCAAGATCGCGAGGGCGATTAGGACTACCCACGCTCTGACTTTCCGACTCTGGATCACATGAGCAAAGTGCATACCCAACTCAAGCTTCCCCACAAATCTTCGATCTCATCGCCCGGCTTCCGAACTTCGGGGCAACAATCTCGTGGAATTGAGGATGAATGCCAACTCTGAGGTCACGTGAATAAAGGCGGCCAGGAGTGGATTTAGGAAGCCAAGAGCTGCCATTCCAACTCCAATGCTGTCCACAACCAGCGTGCCTACAAAATTCTGCATGATGATCCCGCGACAGCGTCGAGCAAGTCGCAAAGTGTCGACTAATTTCGAGAGATCGCTTCCGATCAAGATCACGTCCGCGCTCTCCCGAGCAACATCAGTTCCCGATCCCATGGCTATGCCGACATTGGCCTCTACCAGGGCTGGAGCGTCGTTGATTCCGTCACCGACCATCGCCACATTCCGCCCTTTGCTACGCAGCTCAGTCACCCACTTTGCTTTCTGCTCCGGCAGGAGTCCTCCCACCGCTTCATCTACCCCGAGATCGCGGCCAACCGATGAAGTCGCAGCTTGCGTATCTCCGCTCAGCAGGACAGTTCTCAAACCCATCTGTCGCATGGCCGCAACCGCATTTTTGGCTTCCGGCCGCAACACATCCGCAATTCGGATACTCCCGAGAACTTGCCCCGCGCGAGCGACGTAGACTTCCGACGCCCCGCCCGCGCCGTTACCATCTGGGGGCAAACCCCTCGTCATGCCATGTTCCACTAGGAGTGCCAGACTACCCACCAGGATCTCCTCGCCTTGATAACTCACCCTGACTCCTCTTCCGGGCGTGTAAGAGAATTCATCGGGCTCCACGAGCGGAATGGCAAGTTCCGCTGCCCGTGCCACAACTGCCCTGGCGAGAGGATGTTCCGACTTGCGCTCCGCGATGCTGGCAGCGCCGATGATCTGTTGTTCCCCGAAGCCATTGGCGGAAACAACCTCCCAGATCTGCGGAGTACCAAAGGTCAGAGTGCCCGTCTTGTCCAGGAGCACCGTGTCGACTGCAGCCAGGGCCTCCAGGAAGAGGCCGCCTTTGATGATGGCTCGCTGATGCGCCGCTCGGCCGATGGCTCCGAGAATTGCCAGTGGGGTTCCAGCCGCAATGCCGCATGCTCCGGCAACAATCACAACTGAAATGGTCGACCTGACATTGTGAGTAATGATGAATGTGAGAGCCGCAGCTCCGAGGGCAAAATACACAAGGTAGCCCGCCAAGCGATCCGCAGTTTTCTGAATCGGAGCCCGTGACTTCTCCGCGCGTTCGACAGCTTCAATGATTCTTCCGAACGTCGTGTCGCGTCCGAGTTTCTGAGCGCCAACTTCCAGAGCTCCTGATTGATTGATGGTTCCGGCATAGACCACATCTCCAAGTGTTTTCTCAACCGGCATGGCTTCGCCAGTGATTGCCGCTTGCTCCACAAACGAGCGGCCGCCAAGCACACTGCCATCAACAGGGATGCGTCCACCCGGTTTCACGATCACCGTGTCACCAACCTGAACTTGGTCGGACGCAACCTCAATCACCTGATCATTGCGGCGGACTGCGACCGTTCTCGGGAGAAAATCGAGCAGACTCTGGATAGCCCGCCGGCCTCTGCCAACTGTGAGACCCTCCAACACTTCGGCGGCAAGGACGAAGCCGGTGATGACCAGAGCAGTGAAGAACTCTCCAATCGCCAAAGCCGAGAGAAGCGCGATGGTCATCGAGAGTTCCATCGTCATCTTTCGTTCAATGATGTTCTCGAAGGCTTCCTTGAAAATGGGATACCCGCCGATAAGGGTAGCCGCGATGCCGATCACGCTGAGGTGCGCGAACGGCTCCCAAAGCCGAAACCAGACCGCCGACGCCGCCAACGCCACAAGAGCAATGCGGACGAGCTCCGCCCAGTCCACCCTTTGCCCGTGTTGTTCGTGATCAGACCCAAGGTCGGACTCTGTCCGTTCTGCGGAATTCCGGTTCTCACTGCGATGTGGAGGTTTGGCTGGGGACTTTTCGATGATGGGCGACGAACTCATAGCGACATTCCCTCCGTCGTACAAAGGCGATCTTCCAGGTAACACTCGACCATCTCGGCACCTTTGATGGACGCCTCGCACAAAACGGAACCAGAGCAATGAACCGATCTCACTCCGCGATCCGCGCAATAAGGACAGGCAGCACGGTCAACGCTGCGATAGTGGAAAACACCACGCCACCTAACATGACAGTGGCAAATCGGCCTTGTGCTCCCGAGCTTGCTCCAATCAATGCCAGGGAAAGGGCCCCCACGATTGCACACAGTCCAATGAGGGAAACAGCTCGGAATTTCGCTTGAGCTCCTCTATAACATGCATTTCGAATGTTGCCGCACAGCCTGCGGGCCCTGGTGATCTCGGACGCAACCAGCCAAGCCTGCACGACAGCGAGCGCAGAAACAAAACAGAAACCTGTTACCGCGCGCCCCGTTCAGCGTGCATGCCACGAACAAAAAGGGCGAGCACGCCTCCACTAAATCCCAGAAGCGCAACGGTGGTGACGAAGGCCATGCGCTGCCACATGATGAACTCCCGGAAAAGAATGGTTCATGATACATACCCCCATAGGTATAGTGCAAGTTCCGGCATGATATCATTCGTTTGCGAATGAGCCATACAATCAAGAACAAACAGAAGCTGATTTTGCGGAGCAAACGCATCCGCGGGCAATTTGAGGCGCTTGAGCGGGTCCTCGACGAGGGACGCGATTGCTCGGAGGTGTTGCAGATCATCAGCGCAGCAAGAGGTGCCGTCAATAGCCTAATGACTGAGCTCTTGGAAGGCCACATCCGGCATCACGTGCTTGACCCAAAGAGAAAACCGAATTCGGAGCAGACAAACGCCGCCGATGAGGTGATCGATATGGTGAAGACCTACCTTAGATAGCTGCGCCCAGCCTGCACGCAGCTGCTTTCGATGAACGGCCAGACGATCTCGCGAGCCGAGATTGGCGCCAGCCGAACCCACCTCTTAGCGCTTTGCAGCCTTGCAGCCGCATTGTGGGCATTTCGCGTGGATTCAGGGCGAGTAACGAGCTAAACGGAGGTTACGCTTAACGCGGACTCCGACGACGTTGTCCCGAAGTCAGCTTGTAGGAGATCTCCCCGAAGCCCGTTTCTGGACCGGCGTCGCGCTCGTTTCCGGTTCGGCGAACACTCAAAAGAGGTGTTCCACACATGTCTACGGCAGCGGTGTTAGGAAACCTGCCCAGAATTGCTCCAGTGGAAGCCGCATAAAGATTGGCCTTCTTGATTTCCACACATAGCGTTCGAGCTTTCTTCTCAACATTTGGAGCCAGGGCCGTGCTCACCTTGAAAGACGCCGCTACGGTATTGCGGGCCTTGGGTTCCGAGATCGATGGGAATGGATTTCACGTCACGTTGAACCGTGATGTGCGTCATTGCTCGTTCTTACGCGCGGGTTTGCAATGGGTTGGTCAACAGTCATCAGACCAATTCCGATGGTGGCCACAGTATTACCCGCAAGAGTCGAGTTCGAGGCGATCCCCAGAAATAAGGTCTACAAGGAGGTCGCCAAACGCCTAGAGCGGCGCATTACTGAAGAACTGAAACCGGGCGACCTGCTTCCCCCCGAACGTGAACTGGTCCGGATGCTAGGCGTAAGCCGCGGTTCCGTACGAGACGCCATCCGAACCCTGGAACTGATGGGGCTGCTCGAACCACGCCAGGGAATCGGGACGGTGGTTTGCAGTCCCGCGGCCACGACAGCCCATCCGCTCGCGGTCGCGTTTATGGGGCGCCAGAAAGCGGTAGCAGATCTTCTCGATGTCCGGAAGATAATCGAGCCGCCGCTAGCCCACCGCGCTGCCCTTTGCGCTTCCCCCGTTGAACTGGCCACGATGGAGCAAATCCTGCTCCGCCAGACCGCCCAGATACAGCGGGGCGGCCTCGCCATCGAAGAGGATTCGGAGTTCCACTACTCAATCGCATTGGCAGGGGATAACAGTGTGGCGGTGAAGGTGGTGGATATCTTGATGGACCTGTTGCACGAGACGCGGGAACACTCGTTGCAGGTGGAAGGACGGCAAGAAAAATCTCTTGCCGGTCACCGCCGAATCCTGACCGCATTGAAGCAGGGAGACGCCGCAGCCGCCGAGGCTGCCATGTGCCGGCACCTGCAGGAAATCGAAGACATTGTACTGAAAGAGCTCTAAGAGAATGGAGGTTGCCAAATGGGTCAGCTATTCGCTGTCGAAATCATTTACCGAGGGGTCTTCCAGAAGACTCTAGCGAAGAACATAACGCGCGACATTGTTTTGGCCGCGCATAACGAAGGAAAACTGGGCATTTCTTTTGGCCGTTATGGAGACGCTCCGGAACGGAATGGGATTCCAGCCAAGAGTTTCGCCATCGTCGCCAACGACGAACAGACGCTCGAAGCCGGAATGGCGCAATACGAACCGAAGCAAGTCGACCTGACTGTGGTTCTCGATGACACGCTTTGTAAGGGCACGGAGTCGTGGGCATGGTACGGCCTGCAGCCCGTGCATCATGCTCTCAAACCGGGGCGAACTCTCGTCGTGATTTCTTTGGAGGACGCACCTGCCCTGCTGAAGAACATTCACCGCCGGGAAGAACCTTACAAGCTGGGAATCGTGAGGGGTCTTACCAGCTTCTCCGGCATGTGGGTCTTTAAAGATGACCACACTGACGTCCGCATTCTGGGCGCCATCGCCAAGGCTCTGCCGGAACTGTTCAGCCTGGAGTCGGTGGAGAAATTCATCAACGAAAAGCTGAAGAACTCCTTGAAAGTGACTTCGGCGCGGACCGCTTTCGAGCGCTTTACCGCGGTCGAGGTAAACCCAGACCAGGGCAATCCTGAGGAATTATTCAAGTTCGAACTGCCTGACTGGGAAGACATGCGCGGTGGCGTCTCCATCAAGGGTCAGCCGCAAGGTGGTCCGTATGCCGATCCTGTGACCGGGAAAGTCGGTGGCTTCCGGCCAGCCCGCAACGAGCTGTTCAAGAAGTACTCGACACGTACGCAACGGCCGGTTGTGAACTTCTCGACCTGCACCAAGTGCACGCTGTGCTGGCTCAACTGCCCGGATGCGTCTTTCGACGTCACTCCGGACGGGACCTACGATGCCAACCTCGAAGCATGTTGCGGTTGCGGCATTTGTGAGGATGTTTGCCCGGTGAAGGAATGCATCGCCATGGTGAACGAGTCCGAGTTCCACGACAACAACAGCCAGTGGACGGAGTTCAAGAAAGACCAAGCCGCGTATTTGAAATGGCTGGAAACCACGATTGAGAAGGCTGAACCGATCGAGAAGCGGTCCCATGGATTCCGTTATCGCGGTCAGTATCAGGAACAGGTCCCCGAGGCCCTGGAGATCGCTAAGAAAGGCTAGTGGCGTCTGGAAGACGCAACTTGAGACCTTAGCCGAAAGACAAGGAGATTCAAATGGCGACACTTACATTACCGATTGAGGAGAAAAAGAAAAGCATCGAACCGGAAGCCCTGATTACCGGCGCCGAGGCCATTGCGATTGCCTGCAAACTGGCCAACGTGGATGTAGTCACGGCTTACCCGATCCGGCCTTACGACACGGTGATGCAGTACATCAGCCAGCTGGTAGCAGACGGCGAAATGGACTGCGAATATATCGTGGCCGAAGGCGAGCATTCACAATTCGAAATCGTAAAGCACGCGTCGGTTTGCGGAGCGCGCGTGTTCTGCGGTTCGAGCGGCGTGGGCTGGATGTACGCGATGGAAGCGCTGACCGTCAGTCCGGCTCTCCGCGTGCCGATGGTTTGCATGGTCGGCAATCGAGCGCTCGACGATCCCGGCGCCTTCGGCGTAGAACACAACGATGCCCTCGCAGTCCGTGACCTGGGCTGGATGTTGACCTGGGTTGATAGCGCACAGGAAGCCCTGGACACGGCACTGATCGCTTATCGTGTGGCGGAAGACCGCCGCATCTTTGTACCGTTGGCGATCAGTTGCGACGGCGCGTTCCTCACCCACTCGCAAGCCCTGGTCAGGATCCCGTCGGCGGAGCAGGTTAGGAAGTTCCTGCCTCGTTACAACCGCGGCGATTTGCTGCTCCACCCCGACAACGTGATTTCGGTGGCCCCACAGGCGAACGAAGACTGGGTGATGGAGATTCGACGGCAGAATTACGCCGTCACCGAGATCGCCTGCGACGTGATTCGCGAAGTCTATGGCGACTTCGAGAAAACGTTTGGACGCAACTACGGGAATCCGTTCTTCGAAGAATATATGACCGAAGATGCGGAAGTCGTACTGCTGGGCATGGGTACACTGTCGACGCCCGTCAAGGTCGCCATCCGGAAGATGCGCGAACAAGGCAAGAAAGTCGGGTTCGTCCGTCTGCGCTGGTTCCGGCCGTTTGCCGGTCCGGAGATTGCCAAGTGCCTGGAGCGTTTCAAAGCCATCGGAGTGATCGATCGCGACTTCTCGTTCGGTTCGCCGGACTTGAGTGGCGTGGTGGCGACCGAAGTTCGGTCGGCGATGTACAGCAGCAGCAACACCAGACCGCCGGTAATCGGCTTCATAGGCGGGCTGGGCGGCCGTGAAATAACCGTGCCAGACGTAGAGAAGACTACCGAGATCGTGTTCCAAGCTGCGAAAGGGAAAGCGCAACCTCTGACCCAATGGATCGGGCTGCGGGGGTAGCGCCCGTCGACGCGTGGCGCTATTCATAGCCGGAAAGGACAACAATCATGAGCACATTTGTAGACGAAAAACCGACGCAAAATCTGGAACCCTTCAAAGGAGTGAAGAAGGTCCCAAACGAGGAGTACTACACGTCCGGCCACCGCACCTGCCAGGGCTGCGAGTCTGCGCAAATCATGAAATTGATGGCGAAGGCCGCAGGACCCAGGACCATCGTTCTGGGCAGCACCGGTTGCATGTACGTGGCTAACACCTCTTACTACTCCACGCCCTGGGGCGTGCCATGGATGCACACGCAACTGGGTAGCTCTGGCTCCAGCGCGCTGGGAGTGGCGGCTGCATTGCGCGTTCAGATGCGCAAGGGCGTTATGAAGGATGAGCCCATCAACGTCATCGCCTTCTGCGGTGATGGCGGCGGCGCGGACATGGGCCTGGGCGCAATCTCGGCCACCATGTGCCATCCCGATTACAACCTGCTGATCCTGATGTATGACAACGAGTCATATGCCAATACCGATATCCAGATTTCCGGGACATCGCCGTATGGCGTCAACACCTCGTTCAGCACGCCCGGAAAAGTGAAACGCATCATGAACCACCGCTGGAAGAAGAATATGGCCCCGTTGATGATGGTCGGCCATCCCACGGTGAAATATGTAGGAACCATCTCTACTTCCTACCCGTTGCAGGCGATGAATAATATTCGCAAGGCGCTGTCGATCGGCGGTCCGACGTTCATTCACTGCCTCAACCCTTGCCCGAAGGGCTGGGATTTCGATCCTAAGCTTTCCTTCGAACTGGGTGAACTGGCGGTGAACACCGGCATTTGGCCACTGTATGAGGTCGAAAACGGCAAGCTGAAGCTCTACGGCAAGACCGAGCAGATTGCCAACGGCAGATTCAAACGTTTGCCGGTGCGCGATTACCTGCTCAAACAGGGAAGGTTCGCGCATTTCATCGAGGAAGATATCGAATACTTCCAGAGCAAGATCGACGACATGTGGAACAAGTGGCTGGTGCCGGGAATCATTCCGCTCCAGAAGGATATCGAAGCCGAATAACCCGCCCGTCGTTAAAAAGGGCGGGTTTTTCATTCACCCGGACGTTTTCCGGTGAGGAGTGTTGAGTGAGAAAAGAAGACCAATTCTGACAATCTTTCAGG
>JBAUVZ010000240.1:0-10349 GCA_049583505.1 Candidatus Sulfotelmatobacter sp. | reverse complement strand
GTCTACGGCCTTTCCGCCTTCGGCCTCTCGCAAAATCTAGGCATCGAACCCGCCGAGGCCAAGCTCTTCATCGCCAACTATTTCGAAAAATACAAAGGTGTCCGCGCCTTCATCGACAAAACGCTGGAAGAAGCCCGCCGCGACCTGAAAGTAAGAACCCTCTTCGGCCGCATCCGCCCCATCCCCGACATCAACAGCAAGAATTTCACCCAGCGCGGCTTCGCCGAGCGCACCGCCGTAAACACCCCGCTGCAAGGCACCGCCGCAGACCTGATCAAAGTAGCCATGATCAGAATCGACGCAGCTCTGCAAGAGCAAAAACTGAAATCACGGATGACCCTGCAAGTCCACGACGAACTAGTCTTCGAAGTCCCGGAGAGAGAAGTAGAAACGATGCAGTCGTTGGTGCGTGAGCATATGGAGAAGGCTCACGCCCTGGCGGTGCCGCTGCTAGTAGAAATGGAAGTAGGTCCGAACTGGAGAGACCTGGATTAGCCCGGGTAGCAGGATTCGTGTGGGTCGGACACTCCTGTCCGACAAATGCCGGCAGTGCCGATGCTCATGTGGGGACGGCCGCCTCGGCCGTCCGGCCGAGCGCAGCGAGGCGTTGAAGCGCCTAAATCCCCAAGGCCTTCTGTATCTCCCCCGCAATCCCCGCCGTAAGCGCCTTCATCTTTTCTTCCGATTCCGCCTCCACCATCACGCGAGCCAAAGCCTCAGTTCCCGAATAACGCACGACCACGCGCCCATTTCCATCCAACTCGCGCTCGGCGTTTTCAATAGCCCGCTGCACCTCCGGCACCTGCGCAAACGGAATCTTCTCCCGTACCCGCACATTCTGAATCTTCTGCGGAAACACTTTCAGATCGCTAACCAACTCCGCCAGCGTCTTCCTCGAACGCACAATCACATCCATCACCCGCAACGCAGTCAGCAACCCGTCACCAGTCGTCGCATCGCCATCGCGGAAAATAATGTGCCCCGACTGCTCCCCGCCCAAAGTAGCCTCAGTCTTCAGCATCTCCTCCAAAACGTACTTGTCGCCCACATTCGCACGGAGCATGCGGATGCCCGCCTTCTTCAGGGCAATCTCGACTCCCATATTCGACATCGTAGTAGCCACCACGGTCGATCCATTCAGTTTCCCTCGCGCCTGCAAATCCCGCGCCGTCAATAGCAGCACGCCATCGCCATTCACCACGCGGCCCGCGGCATCGCAAAACATGGCCCGGTCGGCATCGCCATCAAACGTCACACCCAGGTCATACTTCCCTCCGGCCGCAGCCACGGTCTTACCCAAAGTCTCAGGATGCAACGCTCCGCACCCTTCATTAATGTTTCTCCCGTTCGGCGTGACATGAATAAACGTCGCCTGGATGCGCAAACTTCGAAACAGTTCGGGAGCCTCCGCCGTAGCCGCCCCATTCGCACAATCCACCAAAACCCGCATCGTGCTCAAGTCACACGAAACACTTCCCGCCAGCGCCTCGATGTACGCCTTGCGTAGCCCGGTCTCTCCCGGCAGAGACGGCCCGGCAACTTTCAGCGCGGTATCGTCCATCGCCCCAGGTTTCTCCAGCAACGCAAAGATCTCTTTCTCAATCGCCAACTCTCGCGTATCCGTCAGCTTGAATCCATCCCCGGAAAAAACTTTGATCCCGTTATCCGTCCACGGATTGTGCGATGCCGAGATCACCACTCCCGCTGCAAACCCGCGCGACCGTGCCAGATAAGCAACGCCAGGCGTCGTGATCACGCCTGCGCTGTGCACTTCCACGCCCACCGCCGCCAGCCCCGCCGCCACACGGTCCGCAATCCACCCACTCGATTCGCGAGTGTCCTGCCCCATCACCGCCTTTGGGTTCCGAGTCGCGCGCATCAGATCATGTCCCAGCGCGCGCCCGATCAGATACGTGCTTTCCTCCGTCAGCGGGAATTCACCGGCCACGCCGCGTATCCCATCCGTGCCAAACAATTGTCTGTTCTGATTGCTCATAGATTGTGCGGATTCATATGAAGAGCCAGATGCCGAATCTGAAACGCCCTGCAGAGGATGATAAACGAGAACCACGAGGGTGGAGCAGGCCTTCTAGCCTGCGTTCAAAAACCGGTTTGATTTGGGCTTCAGCCCCTGAGGTCTGCGCTCCTGGCCAACCCCTATGGGATGGCCACAAACAGCTCAACCCCATTCACCGTGGCGGACTCTGCTGCATGATGACCGTCACCCGCACCGGCTGCACCTGCACTACCGTCAAATCACGCGGGACGTGAATCTGCTGCGCAGTCAGATCAAACGTGTGCTCGCCTGGCTTGGCATCTTTCAGTTCAAGGTCCACGTGGATGTCCGTCGACCGCAGCTCCCTGATCATTCGCTCCGGCCCGCGCGCTCGAACCTGCGCCTCGGGAATGGTGACCGAGCCGATCTCCAGTTGCGGTGGAACGTGTCGAAACTCAATCGGAACCCGCAGGGTTATCTCCGCCGGCTCCTGATCCGGAGAAATCGCCAGCCACAGGCCCGTCGCCAGCACCAGCGACAAAACCTTCAGCCAGAAGTTGTGCAGCACCCAGCGCCGCAAAAAGCTCATCATAGCGGGCGCTCCGTTTCTGCGTCAGCATCCCCATCCGCACCCATCGGCGCTCGCGCCCGCAGCGGCGATTCCTCCCCTGCATCCGAATCATCGCTCCGCGCGCCAGCCGTCGGCAACCCCACCGGCGACATATATCGCCGCAGCTCTCCGCTCAGCCGCTCGCGCAATTGTTCGACGGTCAGATCTCGTTCGATCCCGCCTCCCACCGCGATGCTGATCGCGCCCGTTTCTTCCGAAACAATTACCGCGATCGCATCCGTCTCTTCCGTGATTCCGATGCCTGCCCGGTGCCGCGTCCCCATCTGCGTCGACAGCACCGGATTCATCGACAGCGGCAGAAAGCATGCCGCCGCCGCCAACCGGTCCTTCCGAATGATCACCGCTCCGTCATGCAGCGGAGCGCTCGGCCGGAAAATCGTGGCCAGCAGATCGTAGGAGAGCCGCGCGTCCATCGCCACGCCACTCTCGATATAAGTTCGCAGTCCAATCTCGCGCTCAATTACGATCAGTGCGCCGGTCTGATGCTGCGAAAACAAGTTCGCCGCCAGCACAATGTCGTCATACGAATCCCCCTCCACCGCAGATCCGCGCAGAAAACTAACCCGCCGGCCCACATCCGACAACACATGCCGGATCTCCGACTGAAACACCACAATCAGAGCAAACACCACATAAGGCAGTAAATGGCTGACCAGCCAGTTCAACGTAACCAGCTCGCCGATCCGCGCCAGGTAAAACGCCACCGCCACCGCCGCCAGCCCCGCCAGCATCGGAGCCGCCCGCGTCCCCCGGATCATCACCAGCACTTCGTAAATGATCACCGCCACCAGCAGAATGTCGAGCACCGTAAACGACACTCTCGACCATGGCGCCATCATTTGCGTCACCGGATCTCTCCGCTACAGAATCTTAAACGCTGGAACTCAACATTCTAATCCAGCGCCGCCTCAATGCTCGGTAGTGCCCCCGGGGTTGCAGAGATGCTAATGTGGGGACAGCCGCCCTCGGCTGTCCGTCGAGCGAAGCTCGACTGCGTTTTGCGGTCAATGTCACTCCGTACTCGCCTTCTTCACCACCGCCCGAATCTCTCCGCGCGCCACCCGCGCCCTGATCTCATCCCCCGCCTTCACCAGCCCGGCATCCTTCACCAATTCTCCCGCACCATCAAACACCAAAGCATACCCCCGCTCCAGAATCGCCAACGGCGAAAGCGCCTCCAGCGCCCGGCCCATGCGCTCGACGCGAACCTTGTGCTGCAACAGCAGATTCCGCATCCCGGCCGCCAAAGCCGCAGTCCCCGCGGCAAGTTCTCCCCGAATTCCCGCCAACACCCGCCGCAAATCGTAATGCCGCACCGCCGCTGCCAGCGTTTCCCAACGACGCCGCAGCAATTCCAGCGTTGCCCGCTCCCCACGCTCCAAACGATAGCTAAGCTCATCCACCTTCTGCTGCCGCTGCCGGATCAAGTCCATCATGCGCGCGAACGCCCCGTCCTGCGCCCGTTCCATCAGCGCATGACGGGCCTCGAGCAGCCTACGCTCCATCGCCCGCACCAGCTGCTCCCGCACCGCTTCCGCCTGCGTCTCCACTTCCACCCGCGAGCGGATCACCAGCTCCGCCGCCGCGGAAGGCGTTGCCGCCCGCAGGTCCGCCACAAAATCCACAATCGTGAAGTCCGTCTCGTGCCCCACCGCCGAAATCACCGGAATCTCCGACGCCGCAACCGCCCGCGCCAGCCATTCATCATTGAACGCCGCCAAATCCTCCGCCGACCCTCCGCCGCGCCCGACAATAATCACTTCCACGCTGCGGCTTTCATCGGTGCGCACTTCATTGAAATACCGCACTCCGCCAGCCACTTCCGCAGCCGCGAGATCGCCCTGCACCTGCGCCGGATAAATCAGCGCGTTCACGGTGTGATGCCGTCTCTGCAAAATATTAAGGATGTCCCGCAGTGCTGCCGCCTGCGGCGAAGTCACAATCCCAATGCGCGCCGGCAAACTCGGAATCGCTTTCTTCCTCTCCGCCGCAAACAATCCTTCCGCCTCCAGCTTCGCCTTCAGCTGCTCAAACGCAACCTGCAACCCTCCCGCGCCTTTCGGCTCGATATACTCCGCCGCAATCTGCAACTCCCCGCGGTCCTCATAAATCGTCACCCGCCCCCGCACCACCACCTGCATTCCGTCCCCAGGACGAAACCGCAGCAGCCGCGCCGCTGACCGGAACATCACCACACGAATCTGCGCGTCCCCATCTTTCAACGTGAAATAAAGATGTCCGGAATCCGGCGCCCGAAAATTCGAAATCTCGCCCTCAACCCAGGCGTCGGAATACTCCCGCTCCACGAGCGTCCGCACCGCGGCAACTAACCCGCGCACCGTCCACACCCGCCGCTCCGGCGGCGTGAACCTGAATCCAAGCTGATCTGTTAGGGACATACGTCAGAAGAAAGCAGCAGAGCGGGAAAAGAAACAAATGTCACCGCCGCCACCGGCTCACCAAATACAGCACAATCGACAGCACCACACTCAACACCACCGAAGTAACCAGCGGAAAATACACCGTCGTATTCTTCCCGCGATAAACAAAATCCCCCGGCAACCGTCCTAAAGGCAAATGCGTCCGCCCCAGGAGCGTCAGCACAATTCCTACCACCACGATCACCGCACCCAGCCAAACCAGCAGCTTACCCAACTCAGTCATAACCAAGTCCTAACTGCGCACCCGACTCGCGCCTTACTTCGCCCGATACACCATCTTCCCCGCCACCATCGTCCACAACACCTTCGCATCCCGCATCTCCTCCGGAGAAACCGTCAACACATCGCGGTCCAGCAAAACCAAATCCGCCCGCTTCCCCGCAGCAATCGTTCCAAGCGAATCAAGATTCATGGCCCGCGCCGAATTCCGCGTATAGGCATAAAACATAGCCTCGCGCGGCATCGCCTGCGATGCATCCAGCACTCCCTCAGGCCCTCGGCGTGTCTCCGCCTGATAAATCGCCCGAAAAACATTCGCCGTCGAGACCGGCCAATCGCTCGCCCCCGAAATTATCCCTCCATTATCCAAAATAGACCGTGCCGGATATTGCCACTTGTAAATCTCCGGATCCAGATAGGGCTTCAGAATCTCAATCGTGTCCCCACTCGCCTCCGCCCAAAAAAGCTGCAGTGCGCTAACCACGCCCAGTTCCCGGAACCGTGGAAAATCTTCCGGCTGCACGAACTGCTCGTGCGTAAGCGTATGCGGCAACCCTGAGTTGCCATTCGCCCTGCGCGCCGCTGCAATCCCATCCAGCGCCTCTTTCACAGCGCCGTCGCCAATCGCGTGCACATGAATAATCAATCCTTGCTTGTCGGCCGCCACGCACAGCTCGGCAAATTTCTTCGGATCAAACAGCAGATCGCCGTTGCGCCCCGTGTTCTTGTACGGCTTGCTCAGGTGCGCCGTTTGTGACGGATACTCCGCCACGCCGTCGGCAAACACCTTGATCCCGGTCACGTACAGATTGCGAACGTTCTTGTAAGCCTCGCGCGTCTTCTGCACCCCGGCAAGTTCCGCCGCAGGATCTTTCGCAAACACTTGCGGAAACGCCACCACCTGCGAAATCAGTTCCCCCCGGTCGGCCAGCATCTTGTATGCCTGCAAAACATAATCGCTGGCTAGCGGATCAAGCCAAGCCGTGATGCCCAGGCTGTAGTTATATTCCACAGCAGCCCGCCCCGCTGCCAGCAACTCATCGGCGGTGGGCGGGGGCAGCAGCGGCTCAATTTTCTCCATGCCGGCGTCCACCAGAAAGCCGTTCGGCTGCAAGTCTTTGTCATTATCCACGCCGTAATAACTGCGTTCCCCAGCGGAGAGCTTCTTCAGAAAATCAGCCGTGATGCCCGCCCGCTGCAACAGCGCTCGATTCGCCCAAGCCGTGTGCCCATCCATCCCGCGCAGAACAACGCTTTGCTTTTCGTAAGCCCCCGTGCTGAACTCGGCATTGAGCTCGTCGCAATGCGACCAGAACTCCAGCGGCATGCCAAGAATCTCAAGAATGTTGCCGCGCATGCCCTTCCCCGTCTTTTTCGCGTCTTCCACAAAAGGCGCAAGCTGATCCAGAGTGAGCACTTTCTCGCTGGCGTCGGCCGCAATCAATCCCAGTCCGCCATCGATCGAGTGGCTGTGCGAATCGATGAACCCGGGGAAAAGACTCTTGCCCTCCAGATCAATACGCTCAGCCTTAGCGGACACAGACTTCGCTACCTGCACAAAACTGCCCACTGCGACAATCTTCTCGCCGCGAATCGCAACCGCTTCCGCATAAGGATTCTGCGGATCACCGGTGAAGACCTTGACATGAAAGAAAATCCGCTCCCCAGAACTCTCTTGCGCCCAAAGCGAGGAACCTGCCAGAAAGAACGCAGCGAACAACAGAAGCACTAGACCGCACGGGAAGAATCGCCTCACGGAATCACCTTTCCCAAGCCACGCAAGATTCAAACGAAAAGGAACGCCCCCACGTCACCGCTCATGTTTCAAGTCATCAAGTGGAGGCACGGGCCGGCCGGAGTGCCGGGAAGTTTCGATTTTTCGGCAAACTATCTGGTCGGGCAAGCTTACTTCAATCCAGTCACCACATACGCTTCCGACAGCGTCCGAACGTAGATATACGCGTATGCAGTCCCGTCAATCGACAGGTTAGGCGGCGCCAGCTCGGCACCCTGCGCCCCCATTTCTGCCCCGAAGCTTTTCCACGGCTCCATTTTCCCCGTCTGTATATTCGCCCGAGAGACCTGCACGGCCTTCGCTCCACGTATGAACGGAGCGACATACACCGACTCCCCATCCGGCGTCCAGCCAATCACGCCGTCTTTCGATTCAAGCCCCGGTAAGGCCCGAAACTCGCCCTTCTCCAGCGACCAGATGCCCCGTTTCCCATCGGCCGCACGCACTGCGACGCTCTTGCCATCGGGCGAGATCACCACCCCGCCCATGCCCTCGGGGGTGACAGCTTTTGAATCTCCATTGCTCAGATCAATCACATAGTCGCGCCCGCCGTGCCCGGCTTCAATCCCGTAGGCCAGCAGACGCTTGCCATCCGGAAAAAACTCGGCTCCGCTGTAGCTGACGGCATCATGCGTGAGCTGTCTCGATTCCCCCGCTCCCGTCGGCACCAGGTTCAGCGGTCCGCCCTTTGCCCGCTTTGTGATTGCCCATTTCGTATCCGGCGAAATCGCCATGGCGTTTCCCTCGCCAATGCGTGCCGGAGGCGACCCATCCGTATCGCGCAGATAGACCGTGTAATTCGGACCCCCACCATCGCCTTCCTCTTCAAATAAGATCTTCCGGCCGTCGCCGCTGATCTCGCGCAATCGCGACCATCCAAACCACCCCAGCTCATGCTCTTCTTTCCCGCCCGGTGCCATGCCCCGAATACTAAGCCGCACGTGATTCGCCACCGCCAGCACCGTTCCATTCCGCAGGTCTTCCAGCCACATGCCTCCGGGCACGTTGGTCATCGTTCGCAGCTTGCCCGAAAGAGTAACGCCGCGCGGGTTCGCAGCCTGGCCTGTGTTGGTGGATGTAAACCAGATCTCATCGCCCGCGGGAGACCAAAGAATGCCTTGCAATGACGTCCAGCCAGAAGAAAGTTTCCGCTCTTGTTCCTTCCCATCCGCACCGATCACCGCCAGCGAACCCTCGTCGTCGCCTCCCGGGTTTTCATGGTCGGCAAACGCGATCCACTTCCCGTCCGGCGAAATCTTCGGATGGCTGATCCAGTTGACGGTGTCCAGCAGAACCTTGCCAGCGGGATATTCCAGACGCCAATGATTGTTCTCCGGAACGTATCGGACAATCGCCATACTCTCGCCGTTCGCCGACCAGTCGGCGTCCCCCACATTGTCCAGCACCTCTCGCGGCGTTCCCCCGCTCAGCGGAACCCGCGCCAGTGTCCCACTTCGCGCGTATCCGCCGTGCGGAGCTATGCGGAGCAGAATCGCCAGTTCCCCGCCCTTCGAAATCGAAAGCAGCTCCGCATCCTTGATTCCCAGTTCGCGCGCCCCCGGATCATCCGTCCGCGACATATAAAGCTGCTCCTCGCCGCCATCCCACGCGGCGCTGTAAACGATGCTGCCGTCCGGCGTGAACCGCGCATTCCCGATCGAACCCGTCCGGAAAGTAATCTGCTGGTACTCGGCCATGGCCGCCGGCCCGCTTCCTCGATTACCCAGCCACCAGCCCAGACCAAGCATCACCACCCCGAGCCCGAGAACACCTGCGACAGCAGCCAGCAATTTCCCCTGAGGCCGCCCGCTCGCAACCGCCGCTACCCTCGCCGTGCTCCCGGAAACCCCGGTCAGATGTTCCAGATCAAACGCAATATCGCTGGCCGAATGAAACCGCTGCTCCGGATTTTTCTCCAGGCAGTGCTGCACCATGCGCTCCAGCGCCGGAGAAACATTGCGATTAGTCTCGTTCAACTCCGCAGGATCTTCCCGCAAGATCGCGCTCATCGTATCCGCGGCCGTGTCTCTGTGAAACGCCCGCTTCCCTGAAAGCATCTCGTACAGAATCGCCCCGAAGCTGAATATGTCGGACCGTGCATCCACCGCCGCGCCACGCACCTGCTCGGGCGACATGTATCCCGCTGTCCCCAGCACCACCCCCGCTTCCGTGGCGTGGGTCATGGTAGGCAGAGAAGTGTGAGCGCCCGCTTCGATCTGAGTCAGCTTGGCCAGACCAAAGTCCAGGATCTTCACCCGCCCATCCTTTGTAAGAAATAAATTCTCCGGCTTGAGGTCGCGATGAATGATTCCTTTTTCGTGTGCTGCAGCCAGCCCATGTGCGATTTGCAGGGCATAGTCCAGAGTCTTGCGCACCGCGATCGACCCGCCCCGCAGCCGCTCCCGCAGCGTCTCTCCCTCCAGCAGCTCGGACACTACATAAGGCGAGCCTTCACTTGTTCCAATGTCGAAGACCGCCAGAATATTAGGATGATTCAGCGCAGCGGTTGCCAGGGCCTCTTGCTCAAAACGGCGCAGCCGGTCGGCGTCCAGAGAAAACGCCTGCGGCAACACCTTGATCGCAACTTCACGCTTGAGACGGGAGTCGCGGGCGCGATACACCTCGCCCATGCCTCCCGCGCCCAAAGGCGAGACAATTTCATAGGGACCGAGTCGCGCGCCAGAAGTTAGGTTCATGAGTGCGCCCGATTATAACCCAGCCAGGACGCAAGACTGCGCGAAGGTTGAGCGCTGCCCTTCCTAGCTTTGCAGGATAAAGTACTTGACGGCTAAGTCTCCTTCGACTATGCTATCGGCGTAAATCCAAGGCATCAAGGTCGCGAAATCGAATCGGCGATTACCAGCCGAGAAGGAAGTGACGCCATGCATGGGCAGCAAATCAACCGCATTACCGGCAAGCTCCTGATCGTCCCGTCGCTTATAGCCTTGCTGGCAGTTCTTAGCGGTTACACTCAGCCGCCACCACCCGACGAAGGCGCCGCGGCACATATCTTTCAGCTCTCAGTCGTCGCGCTGGTGCTTATGTTTTTCCTTTTCCTGGCGACCGCGGACTGGAAACAGCCATTACGAAACGCGCGGCCATTGGCATTTCCAGTCGCCGCTCTGGTTCTCGCGTTTGGAGCCCTGTATTACCTTGAGCACTTCCGGTAAACTTCGAACCAACCGTGGATGAAACTGACCCACTACCCGCCATGCCCGGCCCGCGCCAGCACCGTCTTCGCCGCCCCCACCGCGAGCGCCCCTCGCC
>JBAUVZ010000239.1:0-5721 GCA_049583505.1 Candidatus Sulfotelmatobacter sp. | reverse complement strand
GCGTCGCCATCGAGAAAGAACACCTGACGACCGGCGGCACGAAGCCGGCGCCACAATTCTCTTCCCACGGTTGTCTTCCCGGCGCCCGATAATCCGGTAACCCAGAAGACGCGCCCCGGTGAAGCTTTCTGGTCGCCTTCAGTTTGGTGTCCCGCCTCTAGGTTTGTCAGCATGTGAAATCGTGTCGTCCCTATAACAATATGGTCACTTATCATAATACCTCATAAGTGGGCTAGACAGAAGAAATAGAACGAAGCAAGATGCTCGCATAACTTTCATAGTGAACTCCAGCTTGAAGAAAGACATTGACGCAATCGCAGCAGACCGAGGAAGTCGGCCTCGTGTATTCCACCCGTCTCCAGTTACGTAGAAGATATGCATCGACAAACCCGATGGGATCGAACTCTCTTCTCCGTTGATCTGTCTATGCCTTGGAGTGACGCGGAACATCCTCACTCGCGCTGGCTGGCCTTCAGAATCGCAGGTTCGACACGCTGTGCAATCGCAGCAAGAAGTTCTTGCCGCAAGTACGGTCCTGAGGCCAGCAGGCCGGAAAGTACAGGATTCTTGTTGTTGCAAACTAAGGACTTGTTTTCTAGCGTGCTGATGAACCCTCCAGCGCTTGCCACCAGCGCAGCACCGGCGGCAACATCCCACTCGTGCTTCGGAGTTAAGGTAAATGTGATGTCTGCTAATCCGGCCGAGACCAAGGCTAGCTTGTAGGCCACCGAGCCCGTGGGGCGGATTCTGAAAGAACAATTCTCGAACGCTTTCCACTCCCCACGTTTGACCTCACTGCGGCTGGCGAGAACCAAAGCTCCTTCCAGACGCGGACGCCGACTGGCCTGTGCGGCCTTGCCGTTGCAGGTGACGCCGGATTCCACGGACCCTAGAAAAACTTCGTTGGTCGCCGGATTGTAGATTCCGCCGGCAACCGGCCGGCCATTCTCGATGAAACCAATTGATACGCAGAACTCGGGAATACCCTGCACGAATTCGCGAGTGCCATCGAGAGGATCGACCACCCAAACGCGCGAGCGCTGCAACCGAATGGGGTCGTCTACGCTCTCTTCGGAAAGCCAACCTTCTCCTTCGCGCAGCAGTTCCTGGCGCAGAACGAGATCGATAGCCCGGTCTGCTTCCGTTACGGGATCGTCGCCGGCTTTGTATTCTGCCTCAATCGCTCCCAGTGTGAAGCAGGCAAAAACCGGGCGACAGGCCTCCAGAGCGGCGTTAATGCGTTCCAGTATTTCAGCGTAATAGTTAGAATGCGTAGCTTCTCGCTCTTCTGGAGATGTTCTTTTGATATCAGGCCTGCCTTCTCGGGTACTATTAGGTTCGTAAGACTGCTCATCCATCTGTCCCGGTCGCCTCCGGTGCCCACATTGAAAACGTTGGGCATAGTCCAACTCTAATCCTGGACGCGCATCTGCGCTTCGACCCAGACCGAAGTAAGTGCTTCCCGCGGTTTTGTCACGCGGGTGTCCGAGTTACCGGGTCACATACCTCCTGAAATCAAGGTTGCTTCTTTTGATCGGTTGTCTGCTGTCCAACTCCTGCCTACCACGTGATTTCCAGCTGTTGCGTATTGTCGTGCACTCCAGCCAGAGCCGGCGGGGCCTGAAAAGGATCGTCCAATCATACCCACAGATCGCCGATAGAAGAACAGTTGCTGCCGCAGCGGAGCCGCCAGCGCCGATAAGGGCCAGGAGAACTTCGATTTCAACTGAAGGTACTTCAGCAGTAGCATCGCGATCAACGCGGTCCACACCTGGATCCGGACCGCATTGGCGCTGGTCCCCACAAAGGTCTTGATCCTCAACGTCTGTTTCAGACCCTTGAAGAACAATGTGAAATCATTGATTTACAAAATTATGAAACTTTACCGTCTGGAACCGCCATGTCGCCGAATGTGTGACGACAGTGGGCTGCTTCTTGAACTGCGCTGGTGACCTCTTCCCGGTTCATCCAGCGGGATAGATTTTCGTTTCTCGGCTCGCCAACGTAAAAAGCAAACTTTGTCGTATCCGGAAAGCATGGTTTCTGTAGGCATCCGACCACGGCTTCGGAAAATTCGGTGTTGAACTCAAAGCTGAGCGGGAGGCTACCTCTTTTAGCTCTTCCAGCACCTGCTCCTCAAAGCCTTCCACGTCAATCTTGATGAAATCCGGCCGTCCGTATTTGGAAATGAGGGAATGAAGCGGAATGACTGAAACTTTTACGTCGCTCGTCCATTCGACCCCCAACCCGTTGTCCCCGGATTCCGCTGCTGACTTGGCCATCAGTTCTCTATCCAGTCGGTACCGGGATTAGAGCGATACTGCCCAGCATCGCCCCGAATCGCCGACGCGTCAGATGTCCTTCCGCCAGCAGTAGCATTAGTAACGTGCATGTTTTACCAGCCGTTCTCCGGTCTTCAACAGCCGTTGCTGCAGACTCGTCAGCGACCAGTTCTCGATTCGTCGGGGCAAGCGCCATTCGCCACACAGATTCCCCAGGTTGTAGGCCAATAGGCTCAGCGCTAGCGGTAGTTTACTGCGAGTTGAACAGACGAGATTGTAAGTACGTATTTCTGAGGGTGTTACAAGCGTTGCGTTGTCTTACACGCCATCATCCTGCCGTCGGCTCTCTGCATAGCGCATCCTCGAGCAGGAGCTCCCCCTCCCTTACCATGTTTTGGTACAGCGCCACATCCTCCGGATTGTCGATTTCGCCCCATTGGCCATCAGTGGCGAAAGTGCTGATGGGGAGATCCTTTCCGGTTAGCAGTCGGCGCAGCAATCCGGTCACATCGAGGCGATCGCGGATCGGGGTGTCGAGTGTACTGAGTAGCGCCTCGACGGCACTCCATGCCGGTGGCGTGAATTTCAAGAGGCCCATATACTGCCCCTCGATATCTTCGATCCGCGTTGTCTTGCCGCCGATCTCCAGCAATTGGCCCGCGGCATCGATCCGGAAGGTTTCGGCGTCGGCCAAAGGATCGGCGAAACGCCGGGTCCACAGGCGGCGCCAGGCCCGGTCGTAACTGATGACCAACTGGCCTGGGGCGCCGGCCAGACCGCGCACCAACTCGCCGCGGTAGAAGATGTCGGCATAGCTGACTATGATCGGCCCCGAGCGCAGCCAAGGAGCGGCCGCGGCGAGCGACATCACCATATTGGTTTCGGCCCATCGTTCGTTGGCGAAATAGGAGAGGCCGGGAAAATCGATCATCTCAGCGCGATAGCCGCGGACGACCCCAATCTCGCCCACGCCACCACGCCGGAGCGCCGCGACATGACGCTCGATCAACGGCTTGCCTTCGAGCTCGACCAAGCATTTCGGGCGGTCGTCGCCGAACTGCCCCATGCGACTACCGCGACCAGCGGCAAGGATCAAGGCGTGCATGAGCCCACCTTGAAGACGCGGCGGAACAGCGCGACGTCGGCAGCGGCGAACGGGTCCTTTCGCTCGGGATGCCACATGATCCCGGTCGTCGAGCGGGCCGCATGCCGGATCGCCTTGACGACACCGTCATCAGCGACTGCCCAGACGTCAAGCGGCGGTCGTGATTCGAAGGCGCCGAAGCGATGATAGCTGTTGACCTCTGTGGACTCGCCGTCGACGCGAATTACCTGGTGTCGCGTCACATGGCCCTCGACGCGAAGCAGCGGGATCGCGCAACGCTGCTGGATCACCTGCATCCCGCGACAGACGCCAAGCACGGGCAGCCCGCGCGACTCCGCCAGGTCAAGAAGCGCATTCTCGGTAGCATCCCGTTCCGGGGCATCGCCACCGAGAGCAGCAAGGTCGTTGCCGCCGGTCAACACCAACCCGGTAACGTCTGCACCTGCGCATAGCGCCGTGGCCACCTCGATAACGTTCGGAAGCGCCAGCGGCATCAGTCCGCATGCCGCTAGGAACCGCGGCCATGCCTGATCGAGACAATCACGGCGCTCACCATATTCTGGGACGACTGATACCCTCTGGGTAATTGCGACTTTCTTCATGCGATGGCTAAAACGATCCGGCAATGACAGCGTGCAGTAGCGAGGCGAAAGTCCTTCTCTATTTGATCTTTTGCGCAAAATAAATCCGAGTTGTGTAGGGCACATCGATTATCTCAGGCAGCTCGTCCAAATAGCTCGCGATTTCTTTAATGATGCCATTGAATACCGAATTGCTGCCCGCCTGGCGTTTGAGAGTCGCGTGCGATTTCCAGGCAACAATAACGTCTGACTTTGGCATTTTCGATACAAAACTTCCTTCGATCGATTTCGTAGCAGAGAAGTGGCCACTTGTATTGATAATGTTTGTCGGATCTTCTCTTCTTGATCCATACGAGTAAGTTGGAATCGAGGATTTGATGATGGACTCCATCCGTTGTTGAATCGGGTCATCTAAATCCCGATGATTCCACATACAGGCAAACCAGCCGTTGGGGACAAGTATTCTGGAAACCTCGGATAAGGCAAGGCTTTGATCAACCACATTGAATGAACTGCCGAAAAAAACGGCGTAAAAACTGCTTGTCGGCAATCGTGTTGCCTCACCTGTGCCAACAGACCAGGTAGCTGATTTGCCTTTAGTATTTTGGATTCCAATTGTTCGCATCGCATCGTTTGGCTCGACGGTGCTCACCGTTAATCCGTGCTTGAGCAGTTCCTTTGTGAGCTTACCCGTGCCTGCACCAATATCGGCCACGGGCCTAGAAGAGGCGCAGCCAATTGCATCCAGCAAATTCTTGATCGCATCGCTGGAGTAATCGGCTCTCTTATCGTAATGAGAAGCGTGCTCGGTGTAATCCCAACTAACCTTGGGTGTGGAACTGCTTGTGACCATTAATTTCCTCCGTCAGTCTGATGTTCGATGATGTGTTTACCTGGTTACCAGGTGTGTGATGGCGACGGCTTTCATGCTACCACCAGAACCCTCTGGCTTGCGCAGTCTAGACATAGCTTGTGGGCCGCACTCCATCGCTGATACATGGTTTCACCGGCGCCGATCACCGCGGGTATGCCGAGTTCGCCGGCGCGGATCGCCATGTGTGAATTGGCGCCGCCGAACTGGGTGACAAAACCGCTGATGCCCCGAGTGAAGATCCAATCGAAGCCGGGATCCGCGCTTGGCACGAAAAGAATCCGTCCAGCGAAGCTCTCCGGCGGGTCGCCGACTGAGGCGACCGCTGCGGTGACGCTTTTTCGCGTAATGAAGTTAGGCTGACTCGGAGGAAGATGAAACGCGAACACTTCGTCGGGCGACGCGATGATCGGCGGAAGCACGAGATTGCGCGTGAGCGCGTGACGCTCTCTGCCATGCGCGACACTCTCCAGCAACGTCTCGCGCACCGAACCGCTCTCGCTATAGAGCGCGCGGATGGCGTCGTAGTTCAGAAATGCACAATCCTCCGCCGAAAGTCCATGATCCTCGCCCAGTTGCCTGATCAGCGACAGAGTGTCGCTCAGGCTTCGCGTGAACACGAACTTCGCGTACTCACGGCCCTCAATGCCGGCCTTGATGAACTCAATCAAACTCAAGACGTCGATCGAGAGCTCATGTTCCTTGAGCAGCTTCTCGATGCAGCGCAACTGCTCGATCGAGAGCACGAAGCGCGGTGTCGCGGACGCCACCGATCGGGCACTCGACCAGTCGAAATAAAGCTCAGGCGCCTCGTCGTAGCGGGGCGACAGGATGTCATAGGTCCCGGGCCGGAGGTGCCCGTAGCGCGCGAGGAAGTGTGCC
>JBAUVZ010000238.1:0-1922 GCA_049583505.1 Candidatus Sulfotelmatobacter sp. | reverse complement strand
GTCACGCCATCCAAGCCACAGACGGCGAGATTGGCCACGTCGAATATTTTATCATCGACGACGAGACGTGGGCGATTCGCTATCTAATCATCGATACACGGAACTGGTGGCCGGGGAAAAGGGTCCTGCTCTCACCTAAATGGATCGAGCGCGTTAGTTGGAGCGAGTCGAAAGTATTCGTCAATCTTCTCCGCGAAAACATCAAGCAGTCGCCGGAATACACTGAGGAGTCTCTGATAACTCGGGATTACGAGACTCACCTGCATCGACATTACAAGCGCCAAGGATATTGGGTCGATGAACTGGCTGCCAAGGAACATTGCCGTTGAAGCAAACACGAGAGTAAGAGCGCGATTTCCGTGGCGCCCGGACCGAGCTGTCCGCGTCATTCATACGGATGAAGAACTTATGATCGCGAAGTCGGGTTGCCGCCGTTCTCGGCCTTGGCTGAAGAAAAGGGAATTGAAACATGAAGACCGAAACTCTTTCCCCGGAACTGCTCCACAAGATGGATGCCTACTGGCGCGCCGCCAACTATCTTTCGGTCGGCCAGATTTATCTCTACGACAACCCGCTGCTGAAGGAGCCGCTGGAACTGTCGCATGTGAAGCCGCTGGTCGTCGGACACTGGGGCACGACGCCGGGCCAGAACTTCATCTACGTGCATTTGAACCGCGTCATCAAGAAGTATGACCTGGATATGTTCTACATCGCCGGTCCCGGTCACGGCGGCCCGGCGCTGGTGGGCAATACTTACCTCGAAGGCACTTACAGCGAGATTTATCCGAACATCAGCCAGGACGAAGCCGGGTTGAAAAAGCTGTTCAAGCAATTCTCGTTTCCCGGAGGAATTTCCAGCCATGTTGCGCCGACCACGCCGGGGTCGATTCACGAAGGTGGCGAGCTGGGCTACTCGCTCAGCCATGCCTTCGGGGCGGCGTTCGACAATCCCGGCCTGATCGTCGCCTGCGTCATCGGCGACGGCGAGGCGGAAACGGGTCCGCTGGCGACTGCGTGGCAATCCAACAAGCTTCTGAACCCAATTTCCGACGGAGCCGTGCTGCCGATCCTGCACCTCAATGGCTACAAGATCAGCAACCCGACGGTCCTGGCCCGCATCGAGCATGAGGAATTGGAGCAATTTCTGCGGGGCTGCGGTTGGACACCCTACTTTGTCGAAGGTGATGAGCCGGAAAAGATGCATCAACTCATGGCCGGTACTTTGGAAAAGGCCATCGAAGACATTCGGCAAATCCAAAGCAATGCACGGAAGAAGAACGACACCACTCGGCCACGCTGGCCAATCATCGTTCTGAGGTCACCCAAGGGCTGGACGGGACCGAAAGTCGTCGATGGCCTACAAATCGAGGGCACGTTCCGGGCGCACCAGGTTCCGCTGCTGGTGGATTCCGAGCATCCCGATCATGTCAGGCAGCTTGAAAGCTGGATGAAGAGCTACAAGGCTGAGGAATTGTTCGATGAAAATGGCCGTCTGATGCCGGAATTGGTCGAGCTGGCGCCCAAGGGCGACCGGCGTATGGGCGCCAATCCGCACGCCAACGGCGGAATTCTGCTGCGCGACCTGCGCATGCCGGACTTCCACGACCACGCGGTGGATGTGCCTTCGCCCGGCGCCGTTGACGGCCAGGATACCCTCGTGCTCGGCAAGTTCCTGCGTGACGTGGCCAAGCTGAATCAGGATCAGCGTAATTTCCGCATCTTCGGTCCCGATGAGACGCTCTCGAATCTTCTTGGAGCGGTTTTCGAATTCACCAACCGTCAGTGGGACGCCCGAGCGGTAAAGAATGATGAATTTCTCGCGCCCGCCGGACGCGTGCTGGACTCGATGCTCAGCGAGCACCAGTGCGAGGGTTGGTTGGAAGGATATCTGCTGACCGGCCGCCATGGGTTGTTTAACTGCT
>JBAUVZ010000237.1:0-5541 GCA_049583505.1 Candidatus Sulfotelmatobacter sp. | reverse complement strand
CGGAGACTCTCTCCGGCCTCGGACTCAGCGCTTGTCAGGGCATCTTGCAGCAACATCACGGGCGAATTCTCTGGCAGCAGGACCGTAAAGTAGGAACCATCATCCGCGTCGAGATCCCGCTCATCTCTCCGGCGCTGGAGAAAGACCAATCGACTGAATCTGGGGTTCCGGTAATGTGGCAACCTCAACCGTTCGCTTGAGCTGTCCGCAAGCGGCATAGATATCCCGGCCCCTTGGACGCCTCACAAACGCAGGAATTCCCGCCTCCCGTAGAATCTTTTGAAACGCCATCACCCGCTCATCGCTCGGAGTCGTAAAATCAATTCCGGGCCCCGGATTCAGCGCAATCAGATTCACTTTGCAGCGCAGCCCGCGCAGCAATTCGGCAACTTCCTTCGCATTTGCAGGCTCATCGTTCACTCCGCCCAGCAACACGTACTCAAACGTGATCCACTCCCGCGTGCGCAGCGGAAACTCCCGCGCCGCCGCCATCAGCATTTGAAGCGTCCATTTCTTGTTCACCGGCATAAGCCGCGTACGTAGTGCATCATTCGATGCATTCAACGAAATCGCCAGCTTCGGCCGGATCGTTTCCTCTCCAAAATCACGGATGCGCGGCACGATCCCCGCCGTCGACACCGTCATCCGCCGCTCTGCAATCCCCACGCCCTCTACCAGCAGCCGCGCCGCTTTCATGAAATTCTCGTAATTGAGAAACGGCTCACCCATGCCCATGAAGACCAGGTTGATGCGATCTTCCGGCGGCGAAACTTTCTGGTCTTTGAGCACCGCACAAACCTGCCCCACAATTTCGCCCGCGGTAAGATTGCGCTTCACGCCCAGCAACGCCGTCAGACAGAACTGGCAATCCACCACACACCCCACCTGACTGGACACACAAATCGTCGAGCGACCCTGTCTGGCTCGATTTTGACGAGAGTGGAGCAGGCCTTCCAGGCCTGCGTTAAGCTCAGCCGTTTGGAATTGGGCTTTAGCCCCTGAGATACCGGAACCGGATTCCGCTTCTGCTCCAGCCTCGCTCCCATCCCCCGCTTCCCCGCCATCCCCCTCCGGCATCCAAACCGTTTCCACACTCTGCCCATCAGCAAAAGCAATCAGGTACCTCACCGTCCCATCAACCGACACAAATCTCTTCTCAATCCGCGCCGCCCCCACCGTCACGCCGCTCCTCGCCAGCCGCTCGCGAAACTCCTCCGGAAGCGTGGAAATCTCCGCCAGCGTTTCCACCCGCTGCCGGTACACCGCCTCCATGATCTGCTTGGCGCGATAGCCGCGCTCACTCGCCTCCCTCACCAAAGCAGTAAGCTCCCCGAGGTCCAGGCCGAGCAGCGACGATGTCAGAGGTTCACCCATGATCAAAGACCCGTGCCTGTCCGCGAAACTTACGCTGGCCGCAACTTGCTGATTCTAAACCACTAACTGCCCTGTTGTCGCAAATCCCACCCCACCCGTCAGATGTGTAAGAATAGTAGTGCACCTTCTCGGGAAGTTCCACTCGTATCAACATGGCACAAGAAGTTCGCAATATTCGCCGTCAGGTGTTGCCCCACGGCCTCACCATTATCACCGAGCAGATGGAGCACATCCGCTCGGCTTCCATCGGCATTTGGCTCGAGACCGGTTCCCGCGACGAGACTCCGCAATCAAACGGCATCTCGCATTTCATCGAGCACATGGTCTTCAAAGGGACCAAGCACCGCACCGCCGAGGAGATTGCCCGCCAGGTCGATTCCATCGGCGGCAACATGGACGCCTTCACCTCCAAAGAATGCATCTGCTTTAACGTCAAGGTCCTCGACGAGCACGTTCCAGTCGCGCTCGATATTCTCTCCGACCTGGTCCTGCATCCGACGTTCACCGCCGAGGACATCGCCCGTGAACGCGGCGTAATTCTCGAGGAAATCAAAATGGATGAGGACAATCCCGACTACCTCGTTCACGAAATCTTCACCCAGAACTTCTGGAAAGATCATCCTCTCGGCAAGCCCATCTTAGGCACAAAAGAAACGGTAAAGAAGTTCGAGCGCGAAGCCGTGCTCGACACCTATTCCCACCGCTTCGCCCCCGGCAACATCATCGTAGCCGCCGCCGGGCATCTCAACCACGACCAATTCGTCGACCTCGTAGTCAAGCACTTCGAGCACCTGAAGCCCGCCCAGAACGGCTTCCACTCGCCTGTACCGAAGATCGTTCCGCGCATCGTGCTGCGCAACAAGAAAGCGCTCGAGCAAGTGCAGCTATGCATCGGAGTTCCCGCATATCCCATCGCCCACGAAAAGCGCCACGCTGGCTACATTCTCAACACTTTGCTCGGCGGAGGCATGAGTTCCCGCCTCTTCCAGAATATCCGCGAGCGCCAGGGGCTGGCCTACTCCATCTACAGCGACCTCAATCCCTACCGTGACACAGGATGCATGGCCGTCTATGCCGGCACGTCGCTCGCCTCTGCAGCCAAGGTAGTCCAATCGGTAATCAGCGAATTTCACAACCTGAAAACTCAGCCCGTGCCCGAAGAGGAACTCCGCCGCTCCAAAGCCCAGCTCAAAGGCAGCTTGATGCTCTCGCTCGAATCAAGCACAGCCCGCATGTCAAACCTCGCCCGCCAGGAAATGTATTTCGACCACTTCCAGGACTTAGACGAACTGATCGAGAAAATTGAAGCCGTAACCGCCGAAGATCTCCAAAGCCTGTCCCAAGAATTCTTCAAAACCGAATCCGTCGCCGTGACCGCGCTCGGCAATCTGAGCGGCCTGAAGATCTCCCGCGATCAACTAACCTGCTGAGCTAGGACGAAGATTCGTACTTCAGCGGGATCTGGACGTTGTCCTTGAGACGATCGGGAAGGGCACGGCTTCAGCCGTGCCGTCAGAGGCTGTAAAGATTTCCGGCTTTAGCCGCCGAGGGTGCCTCCATGATTAACGATTCGTCCTCCCTGTTGTAACTTTTGCTCCCGCCGGCTCATCCCATCTCAGCTTGCAGGTGAAAACCTGCCGGACGACCTAAATCGATACTCACCTCCAAGGAGAAACCATGAAAAAACTTCTCAGCAGTATGACGCTTGCATGTATCTTGGCCGCCTCAATGGCAGCCTTCGCCCAGTCCACGAGCCAGGATTCAATGAAGCAAGACGATACCAAGCAAGACTCGATGAAAAAAGACGATTCGATGAAGAAAGACGAGATGAAGAAGGACAAGAAGGCCAAGAAGATGGCTAAGAAAGACGCCATGAAGAAAGACGACAGCATGAAGAAGGACGACACGATGAAGAAAGACGACACCATGAAGAACGATCAGATGAAGCCGAACTAGTCCGTCGTCTTCGATTGGAGGCGCGGGCTGACAGCCCGCGCCGCTCTGTTTTCCCTAATGTCCAGCCGTGCTGAGAACTTCCTCACCTTCGTCATCCGCATCCACGCTCGCACTATCTGCAACCTCCGCCCCAGAGTGCCCACTCAACCCCGTCTTCAAATACTGCCGCAAGCACCGCGTACAAGGCACATACCCGTCTCGCATCGCCTCTTTCGCTGCGATCGTCCGCTCCGAAGCCTTGTCATGAATGAAAGGACATCCCGGAACGTGAAAGACCTTCGATCCATCGGAAACCACCACGACCAGATCAGGAGGAATGTTATTGCCCGGCGCCGCATGCTGCGACTGGATGAAATTCCTGAAAGTGAGCGAGTTCGTCAATCGCACCCCCCCCACGATCAACACCAGCGCCGCCACCGGCACCAGCCACGCCAACCAACTCGACCATCCACGTGCGCTCGCCACAGGCTTCTGCGCCAGCCGCTTCTCCAACCGGCGGCCGTAACCCGCAGGCACTTCCAGCATGCGCTCATCCCCATAGAGTTGGACCACGTTCCGCGTCCCCGCCAGCACTGAAGCGCACCGCGCGCACGTCCGGAAGTGCTCGTCCATCGCCGAGCGCAACCCAGCCTCCACATCCCCGTCCACATAATTCGAAATCTCGCGCCACACCTGTTCGCAGTTCAAAATACTCGGATTCTCTACCATGGTTTGGTCCCCTTCTCGAATGGCAGCCGGCTGAACCAGCCTTGCTCCCATCCAGCAGCCAGCAGATCGCGCAGCATCAGCCGCGCCCGCAATAGCCGCGTCTTCACCGAAGCCACCGTGATACCCAGTGCCTCGGCGGTCTCCTGAATGTTCAGGTGCTCCATATCGCGCAGCACAAAGACCTCGCGATATTTTCGGTCGAGCGTCCCCAGCGCCTCCGCCAACCGCTGCCGCACTTCCTTGCGTTCCAGCGCTTCCGACGGAATCTCGCGCCAGTCGGCAAAATCCCGGGGCGCATAGTCGCTTTCTTCGTCGCCCCGGCCGGAACGATGACCGTCGATGGGTTCAATCGCCACTGTTCGCTCCCTTCGCCGGCGCATCAGCGCCTCATTTACCGTGATCTGGATCAGCCAGGTACTAAAGCGCGCCTCGGCCCTGAATTGCCGGATATTCGCGAACGCCTTCAGCATCGCTTCCTGCGCCGCATCCTCGGCATCATGCTCGTTCCGGAGAATCGCCAGCGCCGCCGCATAGACCCGCCGTTCATACGGCCGCACCAGTTCGTAGAACAACTCATGCTGCCCGCGCTGCACCTTCAAAATCAGATCCTGCTCGCGCGTGCCGGCTTGCCGCGAATTGTTCAACACCATGCTCGGTTCGGACATCTTGCTCGCAACCCTCACTGCACGCGTCTTCCGTCAGTACTCTGGATCTTTCTTCCAACCCGTCAGCATGGAAACGAAATTATTCCACCCGTGCAGGATCACCATCACCAGATGTCCCAGCACAAAAAACAAAATCGCCCACATCACCGCGAAGTGCCAGATGCGCGCATAGTGGAACCCTCCCATCATCCACGCCAGCCCCGAAAACTGCACCGGTTTCCACACCGCGAGACCGGTCAGCACGGAAAGCACTCCCAGCCCGATCACGGTCGTGTAAGCGTGCTTCTGCAGCGGGTTGTAAGCTTCGCGCACCGGAGGCTTCGGTCCAAAGAAGAAATAGTGTCGAACCATCGGCCACACTCCCGGAATGTCGCGATGCGTGAACAACACTTGCCGGTAGTTCCCGCTGAAAAGCTGGTAGCCCAGATAAAAAACGCCAGTCGCAATGTAGATCCACATAAAGGTGAGATGCCACTGCAAAGCTCCACCCAGCCAGCCGCCAATGGCGAATGCCCTCGGCCAATGCAGCAAGTCCTTCTGCGGAATTTTGGCCCCGAAGCTCGGGAACGCTCGGAAAATCTGCAGCCCGCTTCCCACCATCACAAACAGCGCAACCGCATTCAGCCAGTGGCACAGCCGCACCGCCAACGGATGTTCATAAGCCACCCGCCCCACCACCACCGGCGCTTCTTCTTCTCCGTCGGCGTTCTTGCCCTTAGCCTGAATGATTTCGATCACCGCACCGCTCATTTCCCAACCTCCCGCGCTCCCGCAAACGTCACAACCCGTAAAACCACGAATACCCCTGGTCTTCCCAGTACCCCACTCGGTCCAGCAC
>JBAUVZ010000236.1:0-1689 GCA_049583505.1 Candidatus Sulfotelmatobacter sp. | reverse complement strand
AGCGTACACTGCAGTGCCTGTGGTCACTGCGCTTGAAAGCGCGTCGTCTTTCATTTAAGTTCAGAACGCTGTCCAACCAAGAAGTAAATTTGTTTATACTCACGACCTTGAGGCCATCGATGACCTTTTGCAAAATGCGCTATCTTACGACCGTGTTATTGCTGACGACCTGCCTGACTTGTTGGAGCCAGGAGAGACGAAAAATCATCATCGATCAGGATGCGGCCGGACCTGGCGGAACGGATCAGCAATCGATGCTGCTCCTCATCCAATCACCGAAAACGGAAGTGTTGGGAATTACGGTCGTGACCGGCGACCAGTGGCTACATTCCGAAGTTGCGCACACATTGCGCATGCTCGAACTCATCGGAAGAACGGACATTCCGGTTGTGCCGGGAGCCGAGTATCCCCTGGTAAGACGACAACAGGATACCGAACTATGGGAGGAGCAATATGGCAGCATCATGTGGCTGGGAGCCTGGACTCCGAAGTTTTATCACCCGCATGATCAGTTGGGAGAGATGCCGGAAGGCATTCCTACGACCAAGCCATCCAGCGAAGACGCAGCTCACTTCCTGATACGTATGGTGCATAAATTTCCCAACGAGATCACCATCTACGAAGGCGGGCCGTTCACAAACCTCGCGCTTGCTATTTCCATCGATCCCGAGTTCGCGGGATTGGCTAAAGAGCTGGTGTTCATGGGCGGGAGCTTGAATCCGCGAACCGACGATCCCGAGTTTGCCAACAATCCCACTCACGAATTCAATCTGTGGTTCGATCCAGAAGCATCTCACATCGCGTTGGTAGCGCCTTGGAAGAAGATTGTCTGCACGCCCGTGGATATTTCGGTGAAAACACGTTTGACCTCCGACTTGATCGACCGCATCAAAACGGCCGACACTCCGGCTGCGCGTTACATCGCCAAATATTCCAGCTTGCGCGGCAACTACAATTACCTGTGGGACGAACTGGCGGCCTTGGCGTGGCTCGATCCGACTCTCATTACCAAGAAAGAAACGCGTTACATGGATGTCGACCTGGACCGCGGCGCGGGCTATGGTAACACTCTGACTTGGACGGAGCATGACAAACCGAAGCTCGAAGTGCGGCCGGTGGAAGTGCAGGATGATCTCGACCTCGATAGGTTCTACAAAACGTTTGTGACCCTATTGAGCGCGCCAACGCCGAAGAATTAGAAGACACGGTTTCCGCCGGTCAGCGCGGAAGTTGAGACAACATGCTCTGCGCTTGATTGTGGCTCGGATGCTGTTTAAGCAGGTCAACCAGAATCGCTCGAGCCTTGTCCGGCGCACCCTCGAGCACATAAACCTTGGCAAGATTCAGATATGACTGATCAAAGCCGGGCGCCACTCGAATGCATTCTTCGAAACTGGCGACCGCTTCATCTTGTCGCTGAGTACGCAGGTAAAGTATTCCAAGATTGTTTAAGGCTTCGGGGAAGACGGGACGCGCCTTCAGCGCTTTTTGCAAATACTCGTACGCGTGTGCGCTGTCGTCGGCCTGCGCAAAAACCATTGCCAAACCGTAGTTTGCCTCAGGGTCTGATGGATTCACTTGGAGACCGCGGTCGAAAGTTCTGCGAGCGTCATCCCAGTTTTTCTGCAAGCGATACGCATTTCCGAGATTGTCGAGGGCGATCAGGTGATCCGGGTTTGACTGTAAAGC